>CAIXAA010000031.1 GCA_903917305.1 uncultured Myxococcales bacterium
CGAACGGGCCGAAGGCGGCCAAGGCGACGGCGCGGATCTCCAAGCCGTTCCTGGTGGATCGCGGGCACCCGGAGGCCACGGCGGAGGTCAAGGGGCGCCTGGTGCAGGGCGTGGCGACCGATGCGACCTCGAAGATCGTCAAGGTGGAGGTGTCGCTCGATGGCGCGCCAACCGAGCTGGCGGCTGCGCGCGACGGCATCTTCGACCAGCTGCAGGAGTCCTTCGAGCTGGAGCTGCCGCCCGAGGCGGCGCAGGGACACCACACCGTGTTGATCACGGTGACGGATGAGGCTGGAAATACTGGGGCTTTGCGGCTGACCTATTAGCCGTCCAAGCGATCCAGCAACCGCAGCAGCCCGTCGAGCACCGTCAGCGGATGCGGTGGACAGCCCGGAATGTACAGGTCGACCTTGAGCAGGCCCGCGCCACCGTCGTGCTGCTCCGGCAGGCCCGCGAACGGCCCGCCCGAGATCGCGCAAGCACCGCTGGCGATGACGAGCTTGGGCGCGGGGATCGCCTCGTAGGTCTTCTCCAGCGCCAGCCGCATGTTCTCCGTGACCGGCCCCGTCAGCAGCAGCGCGTCGGCGTGGCGCGGCGAAGCGACGACGTCGATGCCGAAGCGCGCGATGTCGAACACGACCGTGGACAGCACGTTGATGTCGGCCTCGCACGCGTTGCAGCCGCCCGCGCTGACGACGCGCAGGCGCAGCGAGCGACCGAACAGCTTCTTGGCTTTCGCTTCCAAGGCTTGCGCCAGCTTGAGCGGCTCGCCGCTGAGCAGGAGGTCTTCTCGGGTGCGCGTCGCCATGCGGAACTCGGTGCTGTGCCGCAGCGCGCCGGTGGGACAGGCCGCCTCGCACGCGCCGCAGAACAGGCACTTGCCGAGATCGAGCGCGATGCCAGGTTCATGGAGGTCGATGGCGTCGGTGGGGCACACGGGAATGCACGCTTCGCACTCCGCCTGGCAGAGCGCAGCGTCGTAGGACAAGAGGCCGCGGAAGCGATCGGGCAGCACCGGCGCCGACTTGGGGAAGTCGATGGTGCGGTGCTTCTGATGGATGCGGGCGCGAAATACGTTGAACATCCGGCACCTACAGGTCGTGACCGCAGTACGACAGGTTGAAGCTCTTGTTGCAGAGCGGGAAGTCGGAGATCTGCTGATTCCGCAACGCCATTTGCAGGCCCATCCAGTTGTGGAAGGACGGGTCGACGATCTTGTAGCGCTGCAACGCGCCCTGCCCGTCCGTCAGCGCGACGTGGCAGATCTCGCCGCGCCAGCCCTCGACGAGGCTCACGGTCAGCGCGTCGGCGGCGAGCGGCGCCATCGGCTGGCGCACCGGGCCCGTCGGCAGGCTTTGCAGCAGGTTGCGCACCAGCGGGCCGGACTGCTTGGCCTCGTTCCAGCGGACGTGGGCGCGCGACCACACGTCGCCCTGCTCTTCCACGCAGGGTTGGATGCCGAGCGTGCGCCAGACCGGCGTCGGGTACGAAGCGCGCACGTCGCGTTCGAGCCCGCAGGCGCGCGCGGCCACGCCGACCAGCCCGATCTTGCGCGCCACGTCCTTGGCGACGGCGCCCGTGCCATCAAAGCGCGCGATGACGCCGGAGTTGTCCCACAACAGGCTGACCGCGCTGCGCAAATCGACCATCGCGGCGTCGAGGCGCTCGGTCATGGTCTTGACGCGCTCCGCGTCGGCGTCGAAGGCCACGCCGCCCGGCACGACGAGGCCACGGCCAAAGCGGCTGCCACACAAGACCGCGCTGAGGTTGAGGAAATCGCCGCGCAGGCGACCGCAGTACGACGCCGTCGGCAAGAAGGCGACATCGCCGGCCAAGGCGCCGAGGTCGCCGGTGTGGTTGGCGAGGCGCTCCAGTTCCAAGGCGGCGGCGCGCAGGTACTCGGCACGCTCCGAGATGGTGACGCCGGCAAGCGCCTCCAGCGCCTGGCAATACGCCGTGGCGTGGCCGATGGTGGTGTCGCCCGCGACGGTCTCCAACTGGTGCAGCGTGCGCTTGTGCGGGCCGCCGAGGATGGCCGCCTCCACGCCGCGGTGCTGATAACCCAGCACGATCTCCAGGTGGAAGACGAGTTCGCCGTAGCACTGGAAGCGGAAGTGGCCTGGCTCGATGACGCCTGCGTGCACGGGACCGACGGCAACCTCGTGGATCTCCTCGCCTTCCACCTTGTAGAAGTCACCGGAGCCCGGCACCGGCGCGCCGGTCTCCGGCAGCGGCCACGCCGCCTGGCCGGTCCGCCACGGCGGCGCGAAGCGCACCGGCTTGAGCCACGGATGCCCCATTAGAACAACTTGGAACTGCTCGGCAATCTCACGCTCGAACAGGTGGGCCTCTTCGCAGTCGAGCGTCAGCGACAAGAAGCGGTCGTCGTCGAGCACCGCGCGGCCCAGCAGCAACTGGCCGGGGTGCAGGCCGCCCAGGACGACGAGGAGGTCGGGGCGCTCCTGTCCCTCGAAGACATGGCCGAACAGCGCCAGGATGCGGCCACCGGAGGCGACGACTTCGTGAATGGCACCGCGCACTTCCTCCCACGGCAGGCGCGGAATCGACGCCAGCGGCGTGGCCTGCAGCGGCGTCACCGTCAGCAAGGGGGCGCGATCGAGGCTGACGAGCACGGCGGAAGTCCTCATCGCGTCACCTCCAGCATGGCCGTGCCCTGCATGAGCAGATGTTGAAGCGGCGCAGGCACATAGAAGCCCAGGAGCACGACGATGGCGAGCAGGACGACGATGGGGGCGGTGCTCCAGAGCTTCTCTTTCTCTGGACTTGCGCTCGCCAGTGCGGTCGGGCGGCCCTGCACGATGGCGAGCACGGACGCGCCCATGCCGACAAAGACGATGCCGAGGAGGGCGAGGAACAGCGCGGCGACGGCGAAGCGGCCGGATTTCATCATCTGGCCCAGGATGGTGAACAGCGAGACGAAGGGGCCGAATGGCGGCGAGCCGGTGATGGCGAAGAAGCCGGCGATGAAGAGCGCGCCGGAGATGGGCAGGCGGTGCAAGACGCCTTTGATATCGGCAATTTGCTTGGATCCGTAGGTGCGGTGCATGTTGGCGGCGGCGAGGAACATCACGCCTTTGGTCGCCGCGTTGTTCATGACGTGCAACAGCGCGCCGTAGACCGCTTCGCCGCCGAGACCGACGCCGAGGACGAGGATGCCCATGTGCTCCACGCTGGAATAGGCAAGCATTCTCTTGATGTCGCGCTGGCGCACCATGAAGACGGCGGCGAAGGCCATGGACACGAGGCCCATGACGACCATGGCTTCGTGGGCGTAGACGCCGTCGCCGCCGGCTTGGGAGATGCGCAGGACGCGCAAGATCGCGATGAAGGCGCAGTTGGAGAGGCCGCCGGCGAGCAAGGCGCCGACGATGCCGGGCGCTTCGCCGTACGCGTCCGGCTTCCACGTGTGCATGGGCGCAAGGCCCATCTTGGTGCCGTAACCAACCAGAAGCAGTGCAAAAGCCGCGTGCAGCCAGGGGCGCGAGAGCTGCGGTGCGAGCTTGACGAGGTCTTCGAACAGCAGCGACGGCGGCAGGCCGTTCTTGATCGACGCGTAGGCCAGGAAGAAGGAGCCGAGCAGCGCCAGCGCGATGCCGACCGAGCAGATCAGCAGGTACTTCCACGTGGCTTCGAGGGACTTGGCGTTGCGGTTGAAGTAGATGAGCGGCGCGGTGATGAGCGTCGTGGCCTCCATCGCGACCCACATCAGGCCGAGGTGGTGGGCGAGGATGACCAGCGAGGTGGCGCTCAAGAAACCCAGCATCGCCATGACGAAAAAGCGGTTCGGCCGGTGGTTGTAGTGCCCGAGGTAGCCCGGCACGAAGAAGGAGCAGACGAGGTAGAGCACGCTGATGGCGCCCAGGACGAGCTTGCCGAGCGGATCGAACACGAGCCAGTGCCCGGATGAGGTCACGGTCGGTCCGGCGACGAGCGGAGCCAGGATGCCGAAGTGCAGCAAGCCGCCGAGCGGTACGAGGTAGGCACGTCCGCGATCCGACGGCAGCAGGAAGGCTGCGACGGCCACCAGGAGCGGCAGAATCAGGAGGGCGATGAGCACGGGCTACTCCTCACGCAGGATGGTCATGGGCTCCGCCGCGATGTCGACTTCGGACAGCTCGCGGTCGATGTGCTTCAAGAGGATGCCCATGAGGAACACGCCGACGAAGACGTCCAGGAGGACGCCGGCTTCGACGAGTTCGGGCATCGCGTCCAAAAGCAGGAGGCCAAAGGTGAACACGCCGTTCTCCAGCACGAGGATGCCGAGCACGTGGGCGATCGCCGTGCGGCGCGTCGTCAGGATCCAGAAGCCGGTCATGACGTTGGAGAGCGAGGCGGGCACGAGCAGCAGGCCCGTGTGCGCTTCGGCGAGCGGCAGTGTCTGGGCAAAGAGCAGCGCGAGACCGGTGCCGACCGCGCCCAGCAGCAAGGACGAGATGAAGCCGACGAACGGGCGGGCTTCGCGGGGGGCGCGTGCCGGATGCAGGCTGGCTTCCAGCATCTTGGGGATGACCAGGCCCTTGAGCAGCACCGCCGCCATCGCGATGACCACGCCGCGCCAGGTGACGCTGTGGTGCACGATCAGCGGCAGCGTGCCCAGGATGACGCCCTGGTAGCCGACGACGCGCACGCTGGAGCGGATGCGGCTGGAGCCGAGCGCAATGAAGTTGAGGATGATGACGGCCATGAGCAGCGCGTCGACCAGATGAACCATCGCTACCTCGCCAGCAAGATGACGGCGAAGGCCGACGCGAGTCCCGCGCCGACCAGGAACTTGGGGATGCCCGTGAGCTTGAGGCGCGCGAGCGTGGATTCGCAGAGGCCGATGGCGATGGCCAGCGCGGCGAGGCCTGCGAGAAAGACGAGCCAATCCGTGAGAGCGTTGCCGGTGGTGATCGGCAGCGCGGCCCGCACCAGGATCGCAGCGTAGATCTGGAGTTTCAAGGCCGCGCCGTACTGGATGAGGCCAAAAGCCGGTCCGCTGTGGTCGAGGACCATGACCTCGTGGACCATGGTGAGCTCGAGGTGCGTGCGCGGATCATCGAAAGGGACTCGGGAATTCTCGACGAGCAGGACGATCAGCCAGGCGACGCAGACCATGGCGAGCGGGGCGGAGGCGGCGATCCAGGCGCTGCCGAGCTGGGGGCCGAGCATGGTGCCGAGCTCGAAGCTGCCGGTGATGCGGCATAGGCACAGAAGACCAAAGAAGAACGCGGGTTCGGCCAGGGCGGCGAACGAGACTTCGCGGGCGGCGCCCATGCCCTCGAAGGCGGAGCCGGTGTCCAATGCCGCGGAAGCGGTGAAGAAACGGCCGAGGCCGAAGAGGTAGACGAGCAGGAGGACGTCGCCGGAGAAGCCGAGCAAGGGGCCGTGCGCGCCCAGCGGGATGAACAGGATGGCGAGCATGGACGACGCGAGCGAGACGACCGGGCCGGCCTTGAAGACCCACGTGGTGGTCTTGGAGATGACCGAGCCTTTGCGCACGAGGCGCGCAAGGTCGTAGTACGGCTGCAGAAGCGGCGGGCCGACGCGGCCAGCGACGAAGGCCTTGGTGCGCGCGATGAGGCCGCCGAGCAGCGGCGGCAGCAGGAACGCCACGAGCAGGTGCAGCACGGTTTGCAGCGCGTCGCTCAGCATCGCCTACCACCACAACAGCGCGATGAGCGCGGCGAAGATGTAGACGATGTAGGCCTGCGTGCGGCCGCCTTGCAGACCGCGCAGCCTGCTGAGGAGTTCGAAGCCGCGCTCGGCCAGCGGGTAGATGGCGTGGTCCAGCGCGATATCGGTGACGTGGCTGGAGAAAGTGGCGCGGCGCGGGAAGCGGCCGGCGGGCGCGGTCAGGTGCGTGACGGGCTTCAAGACCCAGTCAAAGAGGCTGGTGAGGATGTCGGCGAAGGAGGCGGCGGTGTACTGCATGCGCGCGGTGGGCAAGGCGTAGCCGCAATCCCACGTGACGGCGCGCGTGGAGCCGGTCTTGCGCAGGCGCCCGGCGAGCCAGAAGGCCAGCAAGGCGATGATCAGGACCAAGGCGAGCGCGGCCAGCGACACCGAGCCTAGCGGCGCGAGCAGGCGCACGTGGGCGTGGGGCGTCCACATCGACACGGCGCCGTCCAGCAGCGGCGCGAGCAGGGGCGACGCGAGGCCGATGGCGAGGCACAGGCCGCCGAGCACGGCCATGGGGACGCGCATGGAGCGGGGGGCTTCGACGGCGTGGCGGGCGGCGTGCGTGCGCGGCTCGCCGAGGAAGACGGCGCCGAAGACCTTGACGAAGCAGGCGACGGCGAGGGCTCCGACCAGCGCGAGGACGGGCGCGGCCAGCGCCCCGGCGAGCCAGAAGAGGCCGGTCTGGTGCGTGGTGAGGCGCAAGAGGCCGAGGTAGACGAGCAGCTCGCTGACAAAGCCGTTCAAGGGCGGCAGGCCGCAGATGGCGACGGCGCCGACCAGGAAGGCGGCGCCGGTCCACGGCATGGCGCGCAGCAGGCCGCCGAGCTGGTCGATGGTGCGCGTGTGGGCGGCGTGGACGACGGAGCCGGCGGCGAGGAACAGGAGGCTCTTGAAAAAGCAGTGGTTCCAGACGTGCAGCAGCGCGCCGGCCAGGCCCAGGATGAGCAGGTCGGTGCGGCCCAGCGAGCGGCCGAGCAAGGCGACGCCCAGGCCCATCAGGATGATGCCAATGTTCTCGACGCTGTGGTACGCGAGCAAGCGCTTGAGATCATGCTGGCCGAGCGCCGCGACGACGCCGTAGAGCGCCGACGTGGTGCCGAGCGCCAGGATCACGCCGCCCCACCAGAGCTGCGGATGCGGGAGCCAGAGGAGGACGCGGATCAGGCCGAAGATGCCGATCTTGAGGACGAAGCCCGAGAGGATGGCCGAGACGTGGCTGGGCGAGTTGGCGTGGGCGCCGGGTAGCCAGACGTGCAGGCCGAACACGCCGGCCTTGATGCCAAAACCGAAGAGCGCGAGGAGGAACAGGCCGTTGGATAGGCTGACCGAGATGCTGGCGGGCAAGGGGCCGAGGTCGTAGCTGCCGGTCGCGGCGCGCATCAGCGAGAACATGGCGAACAGCGAGAGCGTGGTGAAGTGCGTGGCGACGAGGTAGTGCCAGCTGGCCTGGCGCACGTCGGGGTTGTCGTCTTCGGTGGCGACGAGGAAGAAGGCGGCCAGCGCCATGGCCTCCCAGCCGAAGAGGAACGGCCAGGTATTGCGGGCGCAGACGATGGTCATCAGGCCGGCGACGAGCATGCCGAGAAAGAGGCTGACCTTGCGGCCGTTCTCCGGGTGGCTGGCTTGCGGCCAGTAGCCGGTGCCGTAGACGGCGGCGCAAGGGCCGAGGATGGCGATGGGGACGAGGAACCAGCGCTGCATGCCATCGAGGCCGCAGGCGCGCATCAGCCAGCCCGCGGTGACGGTGGCGTCGAGGATGCCGGCGCTTTCGAGGGCGGAGACGGCCACGGCGCACAGGGCGAAGACGCCGGCGGCGACGACGAGGCCGGCGCCGAGGCGCTGGCGGCGGTTGGAGTCGCGCGCACCAAGGAGTGCGGGCACGCCACTGCCAAGGGCGAGGAGGATCGCGAGGACCAGCAAGACTTGAGTCATGGCGACGAGATCCAGCGGTGCGCGGCGGCCAGCGGCGAAGGAGCCGGGGGCGGGGCGCGTTCGGACAGTGGATCCGGGGGCGGGGGTTGTCAAGGGAGCCCGGAATCCACTGCGAAGCGAAAGCCGCGTCCATTCGCCGCCGAGCGGGCAGCGGCTTCGCAGTGCCCCGCAGCCTCCTGCTAGGCTGCATCACGATACCGCAACGCTGACTTCCTTCCTCGAGGTGTCGCATGAACACGGCTTACGTCACGACGGTCTGCCATGGCGACGGGTATGTGCCCGGCGTCGAAGCGCTCGGCATGTCCCTGCAGGCGTCAGGTGCGAAACACCCGTTGGTCGTGATGGTCACGCCGGATGTCACCGAGGAGGGTCGCCAGCGGCTGACGGCCGCGGGCTGGCAGCTGCGCGAAGTCGAGTACATCGCCAACCCGACGCCGGCCGAAGGCCAGCTGTTCGCGCGCTTTGCCCATGTGTTCACCAAGCTGCGCGCGTGGGAGCTCATCGAGTTCGACAAGGTCGTGCTGCTCGACGCCGACACCATCGTGCTGCAGAACATCGACGAGCTGTTTGACCGGCCGTATTTCGCCGCCGCGCCGGACTTCTTCCTGCCGGATCGCTTCAATTCGGGCGTGATGGTGCTGGATCCGTCCGAGGCGATCTTCAAGTCCATGATGGACGCCCTCTTTACCGGCGGCACCTACGACGGCGGCGACCAGGGGTTCCTGAACACGTTCATCCCGAACTGGTACGCCATGCCGGTCGAGCACCGCTTGCCGTCCGGCTTCAACCTGCACCACTTCATCTACCAGTTCCTGCGCGGACATCCGAGCCTGACGCGCTCCCTCGACAAGGAGGCGCGCATCCTGCACTACACGATGCAGAAGCCGTGGCTGGCGAGCGCGACGCTGACGGGCGGCTCGGACGCGTGGTGGCAGATGTACTTCGCCGCGCATCCGGAAGACGCGACGGATTGGCGCAACCGGCTGCACAAGCTCGAAGATCGGTCGTTCGACCGCATCATCGCGGCGCTCTTGGGATGAACGCCTTCGCCGCCTTCATCTACCGGCAGCGTTGGCCGACGCTGGTGGTGACGGCGGTGCTGCTCCTGGCTTCCGTGGTGCTGCTGCTGCGCGGCGGGCTGCTGACCGGCGGCACGATCCGCGACCTGGAGTCCGAGCAGGCGCAGCGCCTGACCCGCGACGTGCTGCGCCATTCGCCGGAGGTGACGTTCGTCGCGCTGTTCCAAGGCGAGCGCGTGGCGCAAGCGATGCAGGAGGCGCTCGAGCCGCTGCGCAAGCATCCCGCCGTGCTCTCCGTGCAGACGCCCGAGGAAGCCGGGCCGCTGCTCGGCGCCGCGATGCGCAACGACCAGACGCACGCGGCGTTCGCGCTCATCACCCTGCGCGGCGAGCTCAAGGAGGCGCTGCGGGCGTA
>CAIXAA010000032.1 GCA_903917305.1 uncultured Myxococcales bacterium
ACTTGCCGTGGCGCGGCTCTATGGCGCGACGGCAGAGCAGAATCTTGTCCTGCCAAACCGGCAGGCTGCCGACCACCAGTTTCGGATTCTGGTAATGGACGGTGCCGCAGCGGAGGCAGACATGGCGTTCCAGCGTGTCGCCGGGCGGCACCTGGACGCAGACCGAGGCGCCGCAGTGGCTGCAGTAGTTGATGGCGGTGTCCATGAGCTTGGTCCATTCTAACGCAAGAGCGCCGCGCCCGAACGGCTATCCCCCCCGGCTTTCAGCCTGCCTGACCGGGCCCGCTGGAATCATGCGGATGATAATATGGGGCGGTTTTCAATTGACGCGGATCGACTCGATCAGCCGGAGACCATGGTCGATCTCTCGAAATTCGAACAACTCAGGTGCACCGGGGAACTGCCTTCCCCCAAGGGGGCTGCGCTGGCCATCATCCGCCTGACGCAACGCCCGGACGCTCCGCTTAGCGAACTGGTGCATGCCATCAAGGCGGATCCGGCATTTGTCGCGCGGCTGATCAAGGCGGCCAACGGCGTCAATGCCATAGGCAAGCGTCCGGTCCTGTCGATCCAGAACGCGCTCACGGTGCTCGGCCTGCCGGCAGTCAGATCGCTGGCGCTGGGTTTTTCCCTGCTGTCTTCCTACCGCGGCGGCAACTGCAGGAGCTTCGATTACCAGCGCTTCTGGTCGCACTCGCTGGTCTGCGCCGTCGCGCTGCAGGCATTGTCGAGCGCGACCCAGAGTGCCCAGCCGGAGGAGGCGTTTTCCGTCGGCCTGCTGGCCCGGATCGGCGAACTGGCATTGGCGACGCTGTTCCCGGCGAAATACTCGGACCTCCTGCAGCGCATGGATCGGGAACCCGATAGCCGCCTGCTCGATCTCGAACAGGAAGCTTTCGTCATGACCCACAACGAGTTGTCCGCAGCCATGATGCTCGACTGGGGCGTGCCCAAGGTCTATACGGACCCCCTGGAGTTCTTCGAGACGCTGGACAAGATGTACTTCGAGGAAGGCTCGCGCGCGTTCAAGCTCACCCACTTGCTGGCGCTCGCCGACTATGTCGCCGATGTCTGCCTGGCACAGAAGGCGGAGCAGCATGACATGATGGCCCGCTTGTTCCTGCTCGGCGCGAGGGTTTTCCTCGATGCCGACAAGCTCATGGCGATCTGCGACAAGGTGGCCCGGGAATGGCTGGAGTGGGGCGGCCTGCTGAACGTCGCCGCCACCGCGGTGCCGCCTTTCGAGGAACTGGCCAGCCCGCCCGCGGCGCCCGAACTGGCCGAGGGCATGTTGCCCGACGCCGTTGCAGGCAGGCGAATGCGCGTCCTGCTGGTGGACGATGATCCGGTCAGCCGCCTGATCCTGCGCACGACCCTGGCCAAGGCGGGCCATGAACTGTTCGAGGCGGTCAATGGCCGCCAGGGTTTCGAGATGGCGGTCGAGTTGCGCCCCGATCTCATGATGGTCGACTGGCTGATGCCGGAGATGGACGGCATCGAATTGACCAAGGCCCTGCGCCGGACCAAGGTAGGCCGCAGCATCTACATCATGATCCTGACCGGCCGCGACACCGACGCCAGCCTGATCGAGGCTTTCGAGAGCGGCGTCAATGATTTCATGGGCAAGCCGCTGCGGCCCAAGGTGCTGATCGCACGCCTGCTCGCCGCCCAGCGCGTGGTCAAGCTGCAGGCCGAGATCGAGCGCGAAAGCGAGGAGATACGGTTGTTTGCGGCAGAACTGGCGGTGACCAGCCGCCGCCTGCA
>CAIXAA010000033.1 GCA_903917305.1 uncultured Myxococcales bacterium
GGCAACGAGGGCTGGGTCTACAACGACGCGGTGAATGACCCCAAGATCAAGCGGTGGCTCGGGCAGGTGGTGGGCAAGGAAGGCGAGGACTTGTCGCGGCACGACAAGTGGCTTTGCATGATGTATCCGCGGTTGAAGTTGCTGCATCGGATGCTCGCGCCGGATGGGGCCATCTTCATCTCGATCGATGACAATGAGGTGCATAACCTGCGCAGCATCCTCGATGAGATCTTCGGGGCGAACTGCTTTGCGGCGCACCTCCACTGGCAGAAGCGATACACGCGTAGCAACAACACGAACGACTTCAGCTCTGTCATGGAACACGTCCTGGCATATGGCAGGAAGCCTGCTTTCATGCCGAACCTCTGGCCGCGTGACGAGGACGCAAATGCGCGGTACGCGAATCCGGACAACGACCCACGTGGTCCATGGAAGTCGATTCCGTTCTCGAATCAGGTTGCGCCCGAACGGCGGCCCAACCTCTGTTATGACATCGTCAATCCCAACACGGGCGACGTGATCTCTGCGACGAAGAAGGCATGGCGAAGCGAGCAATCCGTCTTCTCGCAGTTGACGGCAGAGAATCGCGTCTGGTGGGGCGCGGATGGAAAGGCGAAGACACCAAACATCAAGAGGTTTCTCACCGAAGTGAAGGACGGCATGACGCCGACGAACTTCCTCGACCATGAGTTCGCAGGCCACACCGACATTGCGAACGCAGAGTTGAAGGAAACCATCGGGCCCAACCTGTTCGACACGCCGAAACCATCGCAGCTGATTCTACGGCTCATCCAGTTGGCCGCCGATTCCGACTCCATCATCCTCGACTCCTTCGCCGGCAGCGGCACAACCGCCCACTCCGTTCTCAAGCTCAACGCGGCCGACAACGGCAAACGCCGGTTCATCCTCATCGAGATGATGGACTACGCCGACAGCATCACCGCTGAGCGCGTGCGGCGCGTCGCCACTGGCTACGGCGAAGGCCCCAAGGCAGTCGCCGGTCTCGGCGGCGGCTTTGACTACTACGAGGTCGGCGAACCGCTGTTCCGCGACGACGAGAACCTCAACGAAGCCGTCGGCATCGAGGCCATCCGTTCCTACGTCGCCCACAGCGAAGGCATCCCGCTGCAGGACCGCGCCGCGAGCGACAACGCGTGCTCGCCCTACCTCCTCGGCCGCAGCGACGACGTCGCTTGGCTGTTCTATTACGAGCCCGACGCACCGACCGCGCTGGACCTGGACTTCCTCGCGACGCTGCAGTTCGGCGCCGCTGTCAAGCCCGCGGTGCTGGTCGTGTACGCCGACCGCTGTCTGCTGGCGCCGGCATTCATGGCCAAGCACGGCATCCGCTTCAAGAAGATTCCCCGCGACATCTCACGCTTCTAGGCGAGGCCGACCATGGAACTCAAGGACTACCAGCAGCGCGTGCTGGCCGATCTCGCGGCCTACCTCGACTGCATCGCGGTGACCGACACGCCCACGGCGGCCTTCACCCGCCACTGGACCGAGAAGGGCGTGCAGATCGGCGGTCTCAACGGCCTGGGCGCCTACAAGCCGTTCATCGAAGCGGGCGTGCCGCAGGTGTGCGCCAAGGTGCCGACAGCGGGCGGCAAGACGTTCATCGGCGTGCACGCGCTCGACGTCATCTTCACGGCGCTGCGCAAGGTCAACCCGACGCGGCCGCGCTTTGTCGTCTGGCTGGTGCCGTCGCTGACCATCCTGGACCAGACGCTGATCGCGTTCAACGACGCCAGTCATCCCTACGGCCGCCAACTGCGCCAGCAGTTCCTCAACCGCGTGGGCGTCTACGAGAAGCGCGACCTGCTGATGGGCGCCGGCTTCTCGCTCGACACGGCCAGCGAAGCCGTGTCGCTCGTGGTCATGAGCTTTGACAGCCTGCGGGCGCGCAACAAGGAGGACCGCAAGATCTTCCAGGAGAACGGCTACCTCTCGTCGTTCGCTGGCGTGGACGCCAAGGATGCGGATTGGCTGCTGCCGGACAGCGACCCGAGCGCGCTGATCAACGTCATCCGGCGCCTGCAACCTGTCGTCGTCGTCGACGAGAGCCACAACGCGGAGAGTGAGCTGTCTGTGGAGATGCTGCAGAACCTCAATCCGGCGTTCATCCTCGACCTGACGGCGACGCCGCGAAAGAACAGCAACATCATCAGCTACGTCGATGCGATGGCCTTGAAGAAGCAGCACATGGTCAAGCTGCCCGTCATCGTCGCCAACCGCACGACGCGCACGGAGGTGATCGAGAGCGCGCTCATCTTGCGCCGACAGTTGGAGGCGCGCGCTAAGCACCAGCAGGAGGAGGGCGGCAAGTACATCCGGCCGATCATCCTCTTCCAAGCGCAGCCGAAGACGGCCGACGACAAGATGACCTTCGAGGACATCCGCGACCAGCTGGTGGCGGCCAAGGTGCCGCGCGAGCACATCGCCATCAAGACGGCGACAACGAACGAATTGAAGGGCGTCGACCTCTTGGCGATGACCTGCCCGATTCGCTACATCATTACGGTCAATGCCTTGAAGGAAGGCTGGGATTGCCCGTTCGCGTACATCCTGGCGTCGTTGGCCGACAAGAACTCGGCGGTGGACGTCGAGCAGATCCTCGGGCGCATCCTGCGGATGCCCTACGTGAAGGAACACAGCGACGATCTGCTGAACCTCTCCTATGTGTTCACGGCGAGCGCCAAGTTCAGCTCGACGTTGGAGAGTATCGTGGCCGCGCTGAACCGCGCGGGCTTCTCGGAGCGCGATTTCCGGCAAGTGGATGTGGTGGTGCCCCCGTTGCAGGCCGGCGCCCAGGCCTTGCCCTTTGGCGACGCCGTCCTGACACCGACTCTGGCACCTACGCCAGCGCCGACGCCCGCGCCCGTGCCGGGTGTGCCGACAGAAACGGCGGACATCGCGGCCATATCGCCCACCTGGGACAAGGACCCGGCGCCGACCGTTGACGCCCAGGCGAGCGGCCAACCGGCGCTCGCGCCCTGCCAGGCTGCCGTCGCGCAACTGACGCAGCAAGCACTAGCGGCGAGTCAGGTCTTCGAGCAGAAAGCACAAGCCGCGGATCCCGAAGTGCCGGTCGAACTGGAGGACAAGATGAACCGGCACAAGATGAAAGACGTGTTCCGGACCAGTGCACTCGCCATGAAGCTGCCGCAGTTCGTGGTCAAGGTGAAGACGGGCGGCTTCTTCGACGACGAGGAGGCGTGGCAGTTGTTCGAGCACGACGAACTCCTCAAGGACTTCAAGCTCGCGTCGGCCGACGCCACGATCCACTTCGAAGACGTGGATTCGGAGATGTACAAGGTCGACCTGGAGGAAGTCGGCAAGGACAACTACAAGGCGTCGCCGTTCAAGCTCAACGCAGAGCAGCGCCGCAAGATTGCCGAGCACATCCTGACGCTGTCCGACGTGGCGCAGGCCAAGCACTTGACGCGCCATCTCTTCGGCCTGATCGGCAACATGTACCCGATCGCCGACCAGGAGGTGAAGGCGTACATCGAGCGCATCGTGAAGGCGCTGGCGCCGGAGCAGGTGCGCGACTGCCTGGATCGGGACTACGCCTACAGGGCGCGCATCCGGCAGAAGATCGAAGGGCTGGCCGCGGCGCACGCCGAGATCGAGTTCGCCGACCGCCTGGAGGTCGGCAAAATCACCGTCCAGCCTTGGTTCGCGCTGCCGGAGAACATCACGCCGACCAGCAACGCCCCGACCATCGCCAAGAGCCTGTATGCGACAGAAAGCGGTCAGTTGAACGAGTTCGAAAAGCGCGTGATCACCGACATCGCCAGCCTCGACAGCGTCGTGTGGTGGCACCGCAACCTCGACCGAGGCAAGGGGTTCCGGCTGAATGGCTTCCTGAACCACTATCCCGACTTCATCGTGCACACCAAGAGCGGCAAGACCATCCTGGTCGAGACCAAGGGCGACCACCTCGACAACACGGACTCGGCTGCGAAGCTCAAGCTCGGCAAAGCCTGGGCGGGCGCGGCCGGCAACGATTGGAAGTACATGATGGTGTTCGATGACAACCCGATTGCGGGCGCGGCGCGGCTGAGCGATGCGCTGGCCAAGCTGGGGCAGATGTAGCTGAATCTGGGGACCGGAGCGCAGGGGGATGTATGCCTGTTCAGAACCTTGACCGCTTCATGTGTGCGATCGAGAGCGAGATCCGCGCAATGTCCATGCTGGACGTGCTGGAACTGGGCCAGCGCCTCGCCAAGACCGTCCGCCTGGAACCCGCGCCAACCATCACCATCAACGGCGTCTTCACGCACGGCGCTATTGGCGCACCGGCCGAGACGTTGGCCCAAGAACTCGCGACAGCGGGCGATCTTGGCGCGGTGCACTCCTGGGCTATCACTCTGAATTGGGTTGCGACCAACCCGGCGGATGCTGCCCCGGTGGCCGGCGCATGGGGCCCGCCGCCCGCAGCGCAGGCCGGTGGCACGTGTCAAGTCAGCGGCAATGTCGCCAACCGCATTGTTTCAGTGAACGCGCAGAAACTGACGAGAGATGAGCGCGACCGGTGCGAGCAGGTGCTGCGCGAGCGGCTGCCGCCGGATCCGCTGCGACGCGACGCCAACGAGGTCACGGCGCAACTTGTCGAGCAGCAGCGTTCGCAGGCCAAGCTGCTGGAGGAATTGAAGTTGGCGGCCGTGACGGCCGGCACGACCAATGCAGCGGCATCGCAGGCGCTCGCTCATGCCAGGGCATTGCTGAGTGCGGCCCAAGAGGCGGCTGCTGCGGGCCAGACCATCAAGGAGGCATTGCCTGGTGTGCGCGCCGCGAAAGACGAAGTTGTCGCCAACGCGCAGGCCGTGGCTGCGAATGCACCGATAGTCGCACAGCAGGCAAAGGAGGCGGGTGCCGCGCACGAGGCGGCGACCAGGAGTGCACTCGCTGCGCAGACAAGCGCCCAGGAGACTGCAACAACTGCAACTGCCCTTGCAGCCGCCGCCATGGCTGCAAGGGCTGATGCGGAAGAGACAGGCAAAGCCCGGGCGGCCAGCGCAGAGCAGCAGAAGCTGGCCATCGAGGCAGCAAAGGCAGCCGGCGTCGCGAAGAGCGAAATCGACACAGCGCTCGCGGCAGTTCGTACCGCTGCCGGCGACGTCGAGACGCGTCGATCCGTGGTGGATGGGTTCGCCACGTCCATCGAGGGCTACAGAACACAAATCACCGAGATGCTGAGCACCGGGGAGAATCGCGTGCAGGCGGCGGAGACGAAGGCCAAAGATGCGATGCTCAAGTGCGAGCTGGCCGGCGACACGGTGACGACAAAGGCCAGGGAATTCGAGACCGAAGTCCGCGCCGCGGCCGAAGTCTACAAGCAGACGCTCGACGCGAACGTCGCGGCAAGCACTGTGGCGAGCGCGAAGGCGCTGAAGCTTAGCCAAGATAACGTGAAGGCTGAAGCGGACGAAGTGTTGCGGGCGTGGGCGGAACTGAGTGGCAAGATGATCAGCGAACGTACGGAGGCCCACGAAAGTATCGTGGCCAAGACGAGTGCGATCGCGGCTGCCGCCGACGAACTGCGACTTGACGCGAAGGACATGCTGGCCAAGGTCACGGCCGGGGCCCTCAGCAAGGTCTTCAACGAGAGAAAGGCTGAGATTGAGAAGACTGCAAACGGCTGGATCTGGGCGCTTGGCGCCAACACGTTTCTCTTGACTGGAGTGTATCTGTTCTTTGCCCTCAAGCTGCCCGACGCCGGGGTGTCGCTTGGCTGGGTCCTCGCCCGACTCAGCGTGGGGCTGCCGCTGCTCGTGCTGGAGTGGTTCATCGTTCAGCAGTACGGCAAGCGCCACCGGGGCATCGAAGAGTACGCGTTCAAGAATGCAATGGCCCTGTCTCTAAGGGGCTACCTTGAGCAGGTCGAGCTCGATGGCGTAAGCCCGGAGGGGCAGAGTTTCGTCGTCGATGCGGTTCGGCGGATCTATGAGCATCCCCTCTCGGACCCGCCCGCCCGGCGCTCCGCCGAGCAGAGCCTGACCAGTGCCCTAGTGGGCGCGGGAGAACGCGTGGCCACGAAGCTGGGCACCAAGACCGTGGAGAAGGCGGCTGCGGCCGCTGGGGGGGCGAACGAGGAGGCGTGACACTCCTGCCTTACGGCGGAACTGGAGGAGACTCCGCCAAGGCCCGATCAACCTCGAAGAGGTTTCTTGAACCGTGGCGCGGTGATTCATCGCCGCGCTCTCTGCGCAGCAAGGTCGTTCGTCGCACCGCGGCCGCCTGCGGCCTGCAGACGGCGCGCCACGCCTGCAACGATCGCTGCATGAGCACGCCTACGGCGCGCAGCGCCTCGACAAGCTCGGCGTGACAGAGGGAGCCGTCGGCGCCCCGTCCCCAGCCGGCTTTCGAGCCGGCTTCGCCGCCGTAGCCGTCGAACTTCATTCGGCGGCTACCCGCCCGATGCACACCCTTCGCCCCGCCCTGCAGACCTCGGCGCCGCAAGCCTCGCGCCGCGCGAGGCTTTGCAACAGTTGCCCGCGGCCTCGGCCGCGGGACCTCCGGCTGTGCCGGGGGCCCGCCGCCCGCACGCGCCTCGGCCTCCGAAGCGCGCCGAACCGGCGCGCAAGGTTGCTTCACTTCGTTCAGGATGACGGTCTGGAGGCCGACGCCTGCACCAATGGCACATTTCACGATGCGAAAAGTTGCAACGTCGCATCGCGGTGGCAAGCTGAGCCGTGACAACACCGACCCGCCAGGGTCGCCAACAAGGAGCCAAAATGCCGAAACAACCCGACCCCGCGGCCGTCACGCCCATCGACGTCCCCGAGACCGTCTACGACAGAGTCCTGCACGGCACCGTGCTGATGTTCAACGCCATCATCCTGAATGCGCTGCTGTTCCTGTTCTCGCCCGTGTTCAAGGCGGCGACCGTCCGTGCCGACCTGCTGGCGGCGCTGGCTTCAGATCAGGCGCGCGGCAAGGCGCGCGGCGCGTACCGCATGACCGCGGCGGAGCGGCAGGCCGTCGAGAAAGAGACGACGTTCGTGTTCTCGCACCTCTCGCCGACCATCGAGGGCGGCATGCCCATCGGCTCGGCGTTCCGCGGCGACTACTTCCCGCTCGCCAGCACCAATCCCAGCACGGGCGACTTGCTCATCAGCTTCTCCGAAGGCACGGCCAAGCATGGCTGGCCGACGCTGCCCCACGGCTGGACGCCGGCGTACTTGAAGGACCTTGGCCAGCGCAGCAACGTCGCCCAGGCGCAGAGCGAGGCGTCGGCAGCCGGGCGCAGCGGCCAAGCCAAGGCGTCGCAGGCCGTCAGCCGCAACGTCGCGAAGATTCGGACGAGCATGCGGCTGTTGTTGGTGGGGTGGTACGGCTCGCAGAGCGCGGAGTTGTTGAAGTTCGGCCTGCAGCCGCGCAAGCCCGGGCCGGGACGGCGGCTCAAGTCCAAGGCCAAGGCGCCGGTGGCGGCGCAGCCGGCGCCCGTGGAAGGCGAGATCACGCCGGAGTAGAGGGCAGGGCGTCTACTTCCGCCCCTTCCCCTTCACCGCCACCAGGTTCTCCACGTTCTCCACCCCCGGCACCTCCGCCACGCGCTTCTCCAGCCTCAGCAGCAGCGCCCGCGAGCGCACCTCGCCCATCAGCACGACCTTGCCGTCGTAGACGGACACCTCGACCTGCTGCAACTGCCTGCCCAGCCGCGGATTTTCGCCCAGCGCGGCTTGGATCGCGCGTTGCAGCGTGCGGTCGGTGGACTCGTCCTCGCGGGTCGGCGGGATGACCGGCTCCAGGTCGCCCGGCTCGGCGCGCTCCATCTCCTCGGTCGCCGGCGGCGCCGGCTGCGGCGTGGCGGGCACGACGGCACCGCCCGGGAGCGGCCGCGCGGCCTCCTTCGCGGCATTCTCCTTCTCGATCCGGTCCATGCGCGCGCGGTAATGGGCCAGGATCTGCTCCTCCTGGCTCTTGCAGCTCAGGAGCATCACTGCACCCAGCAAAATGGCCATGTGTCGCATGACGCGCCTCCGATCAGCCTTTCTCGGGCTTGCATCTTCAGGGTGGCGGATCCGCACCGGGTTCCGCAGGCGGCGGGGCCTTGTCGCGGAATGTGCGCGGAATGTGCGGCCACGCTGTGGCTAGCCTGTCGGACCTTGCTCCCTCTGCCCGTCAGCGGGAGAGGGACCGTCGCGCAGCGACAGGGTGAGGGCGCGGGCCGCGGCGTAGAAGGCCGCGGCGCCCCACAGCCACATCAGCTGCGGCACCAACGTGATGTGCTTGCCTTGAAACTGGAACAGCGACGGATTCCACCAGGCGGGCACGTAGGTCCAGCCGGCGCTGCCGCTGCTGAGCAGCTCGATGCCAAGCTCCTGCAGTTGCCCCCACGCCAGCAGCACGAGCAGCTCGCGCCAGCGAAACCCAACGAAATGCGGCGCAGGGCACAGCGCGCGCACGAGCCCCAGGCCGACGAGACACAGGCCGCCATCCCAACAGGTATGGCTCGCCAGGACCACGGCGAAGGGGGCTGGGGGGCTCGTCAGGAAATCGAAGATGTGGACGATGCCGAGACCGTCCAGCGTCGAGAGCGGAATCTCCCACGTCAGGCCGATGGCGAGGCCAGCGAGGAACAGGCGAAAGGTGAGTGGCGACAGTCGCTTGGCGGCGAAGAGCGCGCAAACGCAGAGGAGAATGCTGGCGCCGATGGCGAAGTCGAGGCACCAGAAGTGGTCGCGCAGGAATGCCAAGCCGGACCTACAGCAGCGTCCCGCCCAGCACGACGCTCGCCACGGTGAAATAGATCACCAAACCGGTCACATCCACCAGCGTCGCGACGAACGGCGCGCTCGCGCTCGCGGGGTCGAAGCCCAACTTGCGCAGCAGCAGCGGCAACATGGACCCGGCCAGCGTGCCGAACAGCACCACGCCAATCAGGCTGAACGCGACGGTGGCGCCAATCAGCCCGGCATTGGGCCCCGCCGCCGTGCCGTACGTGTGGAACATGCGTTGCCAAAGCACGATGCGCATCAGGCCGATGACGCCGAGCAGGCCGCCCAGCGCCAGCCCCGCCGCAAGCTCGCGCCGCACCACGCGAAAGGCGTCGCGCATCCGCACTTCGCCCAGCGCCATCGCGCGAATCACCAGCGTGGAGGCTTGGGAGCCGGAATTGCCGCCGCTGGAAATGATCAGCGGCACGAAAAGCGCGAGCACGACGGCCTTGGCGATCTCCGCCTCGAAGTAGCTCATCGCGGTCGCCGTCAGCATTTCGCCGAGGAACAGCGCGGACAGCCAGCCGCCGCGCTTCTTGAGCATCGACCAGAAGGCGATCTCCAGGTACGGCTCGTCCAACGCTTCCATACCGCCGAATTTCTGGGCGTCTTCAGTGGCTTCCTCGTCGACCACGTCGACGATGTCGTCCATCGTGACGATACCTTTCATGCGCTTCTGGTCGTCGACCACGGGCACGGCGAGGAAGCTGTAGTGCCGGAACAGGCGGCTGACGGCTTCCTGGTCCATCTCCTCGAAGACACTGACGACTTCGTCGCACATCACGTCGCGCACCACGCTGTGCGACGGCGCCGTGAACAGCTCGCGCAGCGTCGCCACGCCGAGCAGATGCTGAGCGCCGTCCAGCACATAGACGTAGTAGATGGTCTCCAGGTGCTGCGCTTGACGCCGCAGGTAGAGCAGGGCTTCATCCACGCGCATGTCCGGGCGCACGCGCGCGAAGCGCGTCGACATCAGGCCGCCGGCGTCGTCTTCGGCGTACGCCAGAAGCACCGAAACTTCCTTGCGGTTCGCCTCGTCGAGCAGCGCCAGCAGCTCCCCGCGCTGCTCCGCGTCCACTTCCTGCAGCAAGTCCGCCGCATCGTCGGGCGCGAGCATCCGCATCCACGGCTTGCGGCTGTGCGCCGGCAGCAGCATCAGTAACTCGGCGGTGTCGCGCGCCGCCAGCTGGCTGAAGAACTCCTCGGCGTCCTCGAGGTCCATCGCGCGAAAGGCGGCGAGCTTCTCCTCGTCTTCGAGGCGCTGCCAGCGGTCGTGCAGGGCGCTGATCGGCATGGCGTCCTCCGTGCTGTCCACGCGCCCGAAGCGCCCGCTGTCACTTGCGTGATCGGTTCCGTTGTTGCTGGATGGGTTTGGCTACTTCCAGCCCTGGCCCAGCACTTCGTGCTTGATGTAGCCGCCGCCCGGCAGGTTGCCGCCGTGCTCGCGCATCGCGCCGTACGCCCACTTCTGGTCGCCCTTGGCGAAGTGGAAGTCGAGCGCGCCGACCGTCAGCTTCCAATAGCCGTACCAGTCCAGCGCGTCCAAGTGGCTGTCCGGCATGGCCAAGCCCGCCAGGCCGCCCGGCTTGCCCTCGATGGTCAGCGGCGCGGAGTGGTCGGCGTGCAGCGCCGGCACCGTCGGCGCGTTCAGCGCATCGCCCGCCATCGTCCCGTGCAGCACGATGATCTGCTTCTTGTCGGTCTTGAGCTCGTTGTACAGCGTCAGCCCGTTGGCCTTGGTCGCGTCGAGGTACGGCGCAATCGTGTCGTCCTTGGCCTGCACGAACGTGAAGTACGTGTCCGCGCCGGACCACATGCCCTTGGCTTGCACCTGCGCGTCCTGGAACGTGCCGACCGGCGGCGGCTCGTTCGAGATCGCGAACATCATCACCGCAGCCGGGTCCTGGATCGCGTTCTTCGTGTCGGTGTTGATGTTCTTGTACGCCGCGAGCAGCACGACCTTGGCGCCCATCGAGTGGCCGACGTAGATGATCTTGCTCATGTCCGCCGTCGTCACCACATCCGGCAGCGCCTTCTGCGCCGCGAGCAGGTCGTCGCCCATGCGCACGTGGTCGGCGTCCAGGGCGTTCATCTCCACTTGCACGAGCGCGGCGATGTAGCCGTGCGACGCGACATGCTTCAAGAAGTCCAGGTAGTTGGTGCCCAGCGTGCCGCCCATGCCGTTGCTGCCCAGCTGCTTGCCGGGCACGAAGAGCATCACGGGGAAGATGCCCGGCGTCATCGGCTTGACGATCAGCATCTGCTGGTAGGACGCACCGTAGCTCACCGTCTGCGGGTCGGAGATCGTCAGCGGCCCCGGACCACCCGGGTGCGGCGCCAGCGGCTGCACGGTGAAGTCGCAGTCCTGGCAGGTCAGCGGCGGCGGCACGTCCGGCGCGGCATCCACGGCCGGCGGCACGTCGGGCGCGAGATCCGGCGCAATGTCCGGCGTGGCCGGCACGTCCGGCGCGAGATCGTCCGCCGGCGCCACGGCATCGGTCACGGCGTCGATCGGCGCTTCGACATCGCTGAGGATCGCGTCGCCTTGCGCGAAGTCCTTTGGCAGCGACAGCGCGTCGGTCTTCTCGGTGACGGCCGGGTCGCCGCAAGCGGCCAGCGCGGCGGCCACCGCGGCGGCCAGGACCAGGGAGAGTGCATGTCGTGAAAAGTTCATGGCGACCACGCGCGGGGCGGAAGGCTGGCTCCGCCAAGGGGGCGCAGTCTAGTACACGCATCGTGGCCTGTCTGCACCAGGATCGCCGGCATGCACGGCTTGCGACCAACCTCAAGGTGGCGTAGCGTCGCGCGCGCCGGCAGGTCGGGCGGAGGGAAGAACACGATGGAACGTCTGGGCAAATGGCTGCGCGCCTGCTGGCTCGACGCCCTCGGCATCGCCCTGGCAGCGGTCTTTGCCTTGCCTTCCCTGGCCTTTCGCTTCGGCCGCGACCAGGCCATCTTCCACTACATCGGCCGCGAGTGGTGGCGCCACGGCACGCTGCCCTACCGCGATGCCTTCGACTTGAAGCCACCCGCGATCTACGTTGTCCACGCGTTGACCTACGGCACGCTGGGCGGCGGCGAATGGGCGATTCGTGCAGTGGAAATCGTCGTCGTCCTCGGCACGGGCATCCTCGCCGCCTTGGCCTTGCCGCGCGGCCCCTTGCGCCACCCCGGCACGCTCGGCTGCGGCGCGCTGCTGGCATCGGGCTGGTATTACACCAACTTCGACTTCTGGCACTCCGCGCAGGTCGAGAGCTGGGAGAGCCTGTGCCTCGTCGCCGCCCTCGCCATCGTCGCCCGCGCCACGCCCGGCGCCCGCTCGGCATTGGCCACCGGCGTCGCGCTCGGCTGCGCCTTCCTCTTCAAGACCACCGCGGCAATTCCCGCTTTCGCCATCGGCCTTTACGTCACCATCGAGGCCTTCGCCACCGCCCCCGCCGGCTTGCGCAGCCGCCAGGCCATCTTGCGCGGCCTGTGGCTCACGGCCGGCGTCCTCTTGCCGGTCGCGCTGACCGTCGCCTTCTTCGCCGTGCACAAGGGCGGCCTCGCCGCGCTGCGCGACGCCGTCGTGATCGTCGGCCGCTACGCCAAGATCAACGTCGAGAGCACGCTTTCGGAGCGCTTGCGCGGCTTCTGGTTCGACCAGTCCGGCCTGTGGCTGGGCCTGGGCGCGGGCGGCTGGCTCGCCGCCATCGTCCATGCCGCGCAGACGCGCGATTGGCCACGCTTCTGGCGGGTGATCGGCCTGGCGCTGGTCGCGCTGGCCACCTTCGCGTCGGTCGCCATCCAGCAGAAGTACTACTATTACCACGAAGGCGTGCTCGGCTGCTTCGTCGTGCTGGCGGTGCTGCTGTCCCTCGCGCCGCTCACGCGCGATCGCGCCGCGGCGTCCCTGATCCTCGCGATCGGCCTGATGTTCGGCGCGCTCTTCGCCGCGCCGCCCTGGTACAACAACCACGACGTGAACTACCGCACGTTCACGCAGTCCTGGTGGAAGCCTTCGGAGCGGAGGACGCTCGACCAGAAGTTCATTGGCGAGGCGCAGTTCAGCCATCCGGCGCAGCAGGAGATCGCGGATGCCATCAAAGTGAGGGCACGACCGGGTGACCGGCTGCATGTGCGTGGATTTGAACTGGGAATCTACTGCCTGTCCGGCCTGTCGACGCCGGTGCGTTTCGTGTCGGATCTGCACCTGGATGGCGCCTACAACCCGCACGGCGCCCAGGATGCGGCGCAGGACGAGGCGCTGCTGATTCGCGAGCCGCCGCGCTTCTTTGTGACCTTCCGTGACCGGCCGTGGGACCTGGACCCCATCAAGCAGCGCGGCTACCACGAGGTTGTGCGTTCGGGGCTTTTCGTTTTGCTGGAGCGCGGTTAGCGCCTTCGGTGGGCGAAGGTCGGCCAAAACGAAACGAGCCCGCTACCGTGGCTGGGGGGCACGGTAGCGGGCTCGAGAGGTACTCTAACCAGGAGACCCGGGGCTGTCAAGTGCCTATTGGCACGCGCACAGCGCGGTCGTTGCACCGACGAGGTCGACGCTGCCCTGGGTCGTCGTGTCCGCACCCGGCACGCCGGCGTCGAGCAGGTCCGGCGTGAACCACACCGTCACCGGCACCACCGTCATGGTCTTGAGCGCGCTCGGCGGCACCAGCTTGGATTCGCAGGGTGTCGAGCCATCCGCCGCCGTCTTCAC
>CAIXAA010000034.1 GCA_903917305.1 uncultured Myxococcales bacterium
CTGGGAGCCCGCCGTGCACACGCCGGACACGCAGCTGTCGTTTCCGGTGCAGACGCTGCTGTCGGCGTTGCAGCCCTTGCCCTCGAACGGCGCGCTGGCAAAGACGCAGGCGCCGGTCGCCGTGTCGCAACTGTCCGCCGTGCAAACGGATCCATCGTCGCACACCGTCGCTGCGCCCGGCAGGCAGGCGCCGCCGCCGCAGTTGTCACCGATGGTGCAGGCGTTGCCGTCGCTGCAAGGCAGGACGTTGTTGGTCGAGAAGCAACCGGTGATCGCGTTGCAACCGTCCGTCGTGCAAGGGTTCTTGTCATCGCACGGAATCTGCGCGCCGGCCGTGCAGACGCC
Organism: uncultured Myxococcales bacterium; assembly: GCA_903917305.1. Lineage (GTDB taxonomy): Bacteria > Myxococcota_A > UBA9042 > UBA9042 > UBA9042 > CAIXAA01. The sequence continues at coordinate 346 of CAIXAA010000034.1, forward strand.
GGCCACGCAGCTGTCGCCGCCGGTGCAGACGCTGCCGTCGGCGTTGCAGGACTTGCCGTCCGCCTGGTTCTGCGACGCGCAGGCGCCGGAGGCCGGCACGCACACCGTCTTGGCACACGCCGTGTCCTGCGAAGTGCTGCACGTCACGATGGTTTTTGGATCGATCTGGCAGACGAACGGCAGTTGGCTCTTGTCGCAATACAGCGTGCCGTTGCACAGGTTGCCGTCGTCCTTGCCGGCGCAGTCGGCGTCGGCCTGGCACGCGCACAGGTTCGTGCCCGGCGCGCACGCACCCGCCGCGCACGTGTCGCCGCTGGTGCACGCGTTGCCGTCCGAACAGACGCCGTCGGTCGGCGCATGTCCGCAGCCAACCGTGGGATCGCAGCCGTCGGCCGTGCACGGGTTGTTGTCGCTGCACGTCGCCGACACATCGACGGGCAAGCCGGAGCACCCGCCCTTGCCGTCGCACACGTCCCCGGCGGTGCAAGCGTTGCCGTCCGAGCACGCCTTGGTGCTCGGCGTGTGGCTGCAGCCGCTGGTCGGGTCGCAAGCGTCGTCGGTGCAAGGGTTTCCGTCGCTGCAGTCCACGCCGTAGCCGGTGCAGGTGTTGCCGATGCAAGCGTCCTGCTCCGTGCAGGCGTTGCCGTCGTTGCAGGCGTTGCCGTCCAGGTTCTTGGAGAAGCAGAAGCCGCTGTTCGAGTCGCAAGTGTCGTCCGTGCAAGCGTTTCCGTCGTTGCAGTCCTTCTGCTTGCCCGACACGCAGATGCCGCCGCTGCACGTGTCGCCCACGGTGCAGCCGTTGCCGTCTTCGCAAGCGCCGCTGATCTTCGTGTACTTGCAGCCCGTTGCCGGGTCGCAGATGTCGAGCGTGCAGGGGTTGCTGTCGCCGCATTGCACCGCGTCGCCGACGCACTTGCCCTCGGTGCAGGTGTCCTTGTCCGTGCACAGGTTGCCGTCGTCGCAGCTGCCGCTGTGAAAGGCGTGCGAACATTGCTGGTTGGTGCCGCCGCACGTGTCGTCCGTGCACGGGTTGCCGTCATCGCAGGCGCCCTCGTCGGTCAAGCCGTTGCAATCGTTGTCGACGCCGTCGCAGACCTCCTGGCTCGCGGCGTGGGCGGAGCACGCGCTGAGCCCCGTTGCCGAGCACTTGCGCACGCCCGAGCACGTCTGCTCGCCCGATGCCGCGGAGCACACCGTCGAAAGCTGCCCGTCGATCGCATGTTGCGAACACGGGCACTGGGTGATGCCGGCCTTGTCCGGGTCGCGCAGGCACTGCTTGCTGCTCTTGCCTTCGGCGCTGGTGGCGGCGAGGCAGTGGTAGCTGCTGGGACAGTCGCCGTCCGCCGCACACGGGGCGCCGCAGTAGCGGCCATCCTTGCCGTAGTCGACGCAAACGGCGCCGTCGCCGAGCAAGGCTCCGGAACAACTGCTGGATGCGCTGCACGGCTCGCACAGCCGGCCCCACTTCGGCACGCAGATCTGGATGATGTCGGCGCCCGCCGCGATGCCCGCGCACTGGAAGCCGGCCGGGCACTGGCCGCTGCAGGCCATCGCGCAGTTGTGGCCGGTCGGCGTCTCGATGCACAGGCCGATGTCGCACTCGTCGCTGGACTTGCAGGCGCAGTTCGGGCCGCCGGGGCAGACCGGGTTGCCGCCGTCGAGGGTGGTGTCGGTCTTGACGACCGTCTCCGCGCTGGGCGTGTCGCCGCCGAGGACTTCGCTGGCGGGCACGGTGTCCTTGACCACCTTCACGTCGCTGACCGAGGACGGCGCCGAAGTGGTTCCGCAGGCGGCGAGGCCAAGCAGCAGCGCCGCGGCGCACGCGGGCAGGGCAGCCGCGGCGGCGCGGGAGAACAGGCGGCAAAGGGGCATGCGGGACTCCGGACGCGGGCGTGAGGGCACGGATGGTCGACGGGGCGAGACCCCACGGGTGATGCCGTCAGTGTTGGGCTTGCTAGCGCAATGTCAAGGCGGTTTCTTGCTCAGCGTGGCGTCGCGTCACCGCTTTCGTCGGCGGGCGCGTCGCTGGGCGGCGGCACGGTCGATGCACCGGGCGGGATGGGCGCCGTGTCGGGATCCTTGACTTCGAGCTGCGGCGCCGGGGTGACCAGCGGCCGGGCGCCGAAGGGCTGGCCGATGACGGGAGCTGTAATTTCGTTGGGATCCCTGCCAGTTGGTTGGCCCGCGACCAGGCTCGGAGGGCGCGGCGGCGGCGGCACCGCATCCAGCGACACGCGCGGCATGCGGCCGGTCGAGCGCTCCCACATGGGCCGCTGCAACACCGACTGCTGCGGCAGCGACGGGGCCGGCGCCGGGTTCGGCGGCACCGCCAGCGTGGACTGCGGCGTGATATCGCTGACCCGGCGGATCGTCTCTTGCGTTCGCGCCATCGGTCGCGCCACGCGCGGCACCGCCGGCATCGTGTCCGAGTGGCGCGCCGCGGCACCGCTTTGACGCGTATCGAATCCCGGCGTCGTGTCGATCGCCCCCAGCGGCAACGTCTCGCGGCCGTGCGAGCGGAATTCGCCGGGCACCTCGACGATGCGCAGCAGGATCAGCGTGATGTTGTCGCGGCCGCCGCCTTCCAGCGCGAGATCCAACAGCCGCTGCGCGGCCTTCGGCAGGTCTTCGCGCTCGGCGTGCAGCTCCTTGGCCAGCACTTCGTCCGGCACCATGTCCGTCAAGCCGTCGGAGCACAGCAGGTACACGTCGCCCGCGCAGTAGTCCTGCAGTTGCACATCGGGCTCGACGGCGTCGCGCAGCCCGACCGCGCGCACGATGACGTTCTTGCCGACGAACTGGCGGATCTGCTCCGCCGACATCGGCCGCGACCGCATGTAGTGGTTCAGCAGGCTGTGATCTTCGGTGAGCTGTTCGAGCTCCCCATCGCGCAGCCGGTAGATGCGGCTGTCGCCGACGTGCACCAGGCTCAGGCGCTCCTCGCCCATCAGCATGCCGACGACGGTCGTGCCCATGCCTTTGTGCGTCTGGTTGGCGAGCGCGCCGGCAAAGACCGCGCCGTTGGCGACGCGCACTGCTGCATCAAGGGCGCGCGCTTCCTCGGGATCGGCGGGGGAGACCTCGGCGGGCCAGCGAAAGTCCGGCCGGTGCCGATCGAGCGCGACGAAGCGCACCATCGTGTCCGCGGCGATCTGGCTCGCGACCTCGCCGGACGCGTGGCCGCCCATGCCGTCGCAAACGAGGAACAGGCCCGCGTCGGAGGCGATGCGAAAGGAGTCTTCGTTGTTCTTGCGCTCGCGGCCCACATGCGTGATGCCGTGCGACAGCACCTTCCACATCACCGAACGCCTCTTCGCATCGTTTCAGCCATCCAACACGGCATACTCGCGCAAGGGTGCCACGTCAAGCGATCAGCCCGCCGGCAGCAGGCCCAACGTCGCGAGCTCCCGACGCAACTGCGCCGAAGTTGAGGTCTGCGCGGTCATCAGCGGCAGGCGCGCCACGGGCTCCATCACGCCGAGCAGGTGCAGCGCCATCTTGCACGGCTGCGGATTCGGCTCGGCAAACAGCGTCTTGATGAGCGGGTGCAGCGCCAGTTGCCCGTCCGCCGCCTCCGCCAGCCGCCCGGCGCGGTAGTCGCGGTACAGCGCCGCCGTCTGCACCGGCGCGACATTGGACACCACGGAGATCACGCCATGACCGCCGACCGAGTACATGGGCAGGCACAGCGCGTCGTCGCCCGCCAGCACCGTGAACGGCCTGCCTTCGGGCCGCTTGACCTTGCGCAGCAGGCACAGGATCTCCTGGACTTGGTCCAGGGAGCCCGAAGCCTCCTTGACCGCAATGATGTTCGGGTGTTTGGCCAGCTCGGCAACGGTCGCCGGCAGCAGGTTGCACGCCGTTCGCCCCGGCACGTTGTAGAGCACCACCGGCACGGTCACGGCATCGGCCACCGCGCGATAGTGGGCGAGAAGTCCGTCCTGTGTCGGCTTGACGTAGTACGGCGTCACCACCAGCACGCCGTCGACGCCCAAGGCCTGGGCGCGCTTGGACATCGCGATCGTTTTTGCCGTGTGATTCGACCCAGTTCCGGCGAGCACCGGCACGCGGCCGGCGGAGCGGCGCACGGCCGTGCCGACGACGACGGCGAATTCGTCCTCGAACAGCGCACTTGCTTCGCCGGTGGTGCCGCACGCCACCAGGCCGTCGATGCCGGCGGCGATCTGGCGATCGACCAGGCGCTCCAAGGCGGGCATGTCGATGCTGCGTTCCGCGTCATCGTTCATCGGCGTGACGAGGGCCGTGTAGGTGCCTTCGAGGCGCAAGGTGCTCATGGGGCTCCGGTGGGGGCGCGGGTTCTGCGGGCAGGCGCGGCATGGCGCCGGCTCAGGCGCTGCAAGGAGGCGGAAATCGCATCGCGGACGGCGACTTCCGGCTCGCGGCCCAGGCTGTCGTTGAGGATGCCGGGGACGCGGCTGTCGTCGATGTCGCCCATCGCATACGCCGCCGCCTCGCGCACGTACAGGTTGCGGTGCGTCAGGTACTCGCGAACGAGCTCCAGGACATCGGTGCCAAAGCCGGCCGCCAGGGTGCGCAGGACGATGCGCTGCACCGGCACGCTCACGTCGCGGGCGCGCAAGGTCTCCAGCAGCACGGCCTTGGTCTGCGTGCTTGGGAAGTACTGCAGCCACGCGAGCGCGCGCATCCGCACGGGCGGCGTCGCGTCGGGCGACGTCGCGAACTCCACCAGCAACGACCCGACATCCGGACCGACACGCCGCAGCTGCAGCGCCGTGACCTGGGGATGCGGCGCATTCAGGAGGGCTTCCAGGGAACCGATCTGCACCGTGCGGCTGGGCGGCTCCTGGCCAGCCTCCGCCGCCGTCGCCAGGCCGGCGCACAGCAGCAGCGCGGCCATCACGGCGCAGGCGGATGCGGCACGAATCCTCGCCGAAAGTGCCGCAAACTGTTCAGGTCCGTCTTCCATCCGTCATCCTGGCGCGTCACGCCTCGCCGACTGGGGCCAAGCGATCCTAGTCAATTCCACGGCCGGTGGCGAGTGCGAAGCGGCCGCTTCACCAGCCTTGACCTCGGTTCATGCCACTGCAGCGGGCGCCGTCAGGGGGCCGGCGTCGGCGGTTGCGGCGCGGGCTCCAGCTGGCTGGCCGCCGCCTGCCGTGCCACTTCGGCCCGCAGCCGGCGATCGGTCAAATCGAACGTGAAGAACGCAATGTCCTTGTGCGCCGCGCCCGAGGCCGGACTCAGCGTGCCGGCTGCCACCGCGTCGTCAACTTCTTTCATGAACTTGCGAACATCCACGGCGGCCACCGCCAGATCGCGCACCGTCACCGCGCCGGGCAGATCCAGCAGCGGCGCCACGTCCGTGTCGTCATTGTGCGTGCGCAGCGCCGCCAGCGACTCCGGATCGCCCAAGGCTTTCAGCACCGTCACCGCGATCACCTTGCCGATCGGATGGTTCGCCGCCAGCGCCGCCAGCATCAGCGGCTGCACCTGCGCGGCGCCCAGCGGCGCGATCTCATCGCGCGCCAGCTCGCCAATCTGCCGCTTGGGATCCACCGTGTGGTGCGCCGCCGACCGGTAGTGATCGTCGACCGCCAGCCCCGTCAGCACGCGCCGCACGCCGTCGACGCCGCGGTAGCGCACCAGCAGCCGCGCCCCGAGCCAGCGGTCGTCGGCGTTGCGCAGCACGAGCAGGTTCTCGATGTGCGCCTCCAGCTTGTCGAACACCACCTCGAGATCCGAGCGCTTTTCGTCCAGCATCCGGCGCTCGCCCATCTGCTCCAGCGTGGCGCGAATCCGCGACATCACGAGCTCGGTCGCCGCCACGGTCGCCGGCGCGTCAGAGCGCTCGAGCATCGCGTGCACGTCCAGCTGCAGCAGCAAAGCCGGGACGCCGCCATGCGAATCGCCCGTCAGGATCTCGAGGTCCGTCGCGTCCGGCAGCACGCCGCGGCCGTAGAGGCGCCGGTAGCCGTGCAGCAGCGAAGCCGTCGCGTCCGTCGTGCCCAGGTGCACCAGCGCCTTGGCCGCCTCGTGGCGCCGCACATCCGCCGCAATCCAGTGCTCCAGGCCCTCGCTCGCCGCCACGCCGAGCCGCGGCGCGTCGCCCTCTTCCAGCCGCGCCTCGATCTGCTCCTTGACCTTGTCCGCCGGCGTCGTGGTCTGGATGCCGTCGAACGCCCAGTCCACCACCGCGCCGCGCACGATGACCGCGCTCGGCTCCGCGAGATCCATGGGCTTGCCGTCGCTGCCGACATCATTGGCCATCGCCAGCAGCACCTGGCGCGCATGGGCCGCCACCTTCACGTCCGGATCGCGCAGCACCTTGACCAGCATCGGCGCCAGCACTTCGGCAACCTTCTGCCAATCCGCGGCCTTGCGGCCCAGATCGAGCGTGTGCCCCGCCTCCGCGCTCAGCGCCAGCGCTTGCAACGCCTGCGCCCGGTACCGCGGCGCCCGGTCCGCTTCCGAGACGAAACGCCCAAGCGCGACAAGGCCTTCCGGGGAAGCCGGCCACAGCGAGAACGCTAGCGCCCGCGTCGCGTCCGTCATCTGCTCGTCGGTGCCCAGCAGCGTGCGCAGCATCTTGCCGCGCGCGTCGTGCTCCACCAGGCGCGGACACATGGCGTCCAGCGTCGGCCGCATCACCTTGACCTGCCCCGCCAGCACGGTCGCCCGCGCGCCCGAGCCGATCCAATCCTGCGTCAGTTGCTGCACGCGCTCGGCCGTCACCGCCTGGATATCGTCGAGATGATGCGCATACGTGTCCGGCGGCAGGTCGTACAGGCTCAGCGACGCCAGCAGATCCGCGACGTGATCGCCCTGCGCCAGCGACAGCGCGAACTGCCCCGCCAGGAACCGCCGCGCCGTCTCCAGCTCCGCGCCCGAAGGCGCCTTGCGCCGCGCGAGATCCAGTTGCGCTTCAATCGCTTGCATCGCCTCGCCGGTCACTTCCGTACGCACCGACGTCTCCAGCAGCCACTCGCCGGTGCGCCGCCGCCCGACAAAAGTCGAGTAGATGCCGTAGGTCAGGCCGCGCTTCTCGCGCAGCTCCGTGAACAGGCGCGACGACGCCGAACCGCCGAGGATCTGGTTGCTCACCAGCAGCGCCGGCCAATCGGGCGTGCGCCGCGCAGGTGCGGGATTCGCCGAGACAATCGCCGTCTGCACGGTCTCCTTGAGATCGATCACGTGGCAGGCGGCAGGCTCCGGCGGCTGCGCGGCCGCGATCGACGCGGGCGGCGGACTGACCTCCAGCGCTTGACCGAAAGCGGCCTCGATCTGCGCACCCAGCGCGGTCGGATCCACATCGCCGACGACCACCAGCGTGCTGCCGCCCAGCGTCAGCGTCGCGCGCGCCGCTTCCTGCAGCTGCGGCTTCTTGATCAGCGGCAGTGATTCCAGCGTCAGCCCCGGGGAGCCGTACGGATGCCCCGCGCCGAACACCAGCCGGTTCGCCGCGCGCGCCGCCACCGCCTGCGCCTGGCCTTCCTCGTTCTGCAAGTCCGCGCGATGCCTGGCCTTGAGGTTCTCGATGGCCTTGCCGTCCAGTGCCGGCTCGGTCAGCGCCTCGCGCAGCAGCGGCAGGTAGGCGCCCAGCTGGTGGCTCAGCACCTGGCCCTGGATCAGCATCGCGTCCGGCAGCGCGATGACGTCCACCGATCCGCCGCAGCTCGCCAGCGCCACCGCAAAAGCCGCGTCGGGATGGCTGCGCGTGCCCTTGGTCAGCAGCTCCGCGGCAAGCTGCACCGTGCCTTCCGGCCAGCGCATGCCCTTGCTGCCCGCGAATTCCAGGCCTTTGCCGCCGGGGATCACCCAGCGCAGGAACACCGCCGGCGCGTCATGCCGCTCGATGACCTGCAGCGTGATGCCCGCCGAACCTCCCGGCCGGCCATGCACTTTCATCTGCACGGGCTGCGGGAAGACACTGCGCAGCGCCTCGGCCACCTGCGGCCGGTCCTCGCTGGTGGCCGTTCCGCTGTCGCCATGCGCGCCCGCGCCGCCAGTGCGCACCGCCGCGCCGCCACAGCTGGTTGCCAGGGCCGCGAGCCAGACAGCGCAGCCAAGATGCACGATTCGCCTCTTGTTCATCGCGCCTCCAGCCCTCGGTTCTTGTCCTTGCGCACTTTCTTGATAGGCGCGAGATCCTTGTCTTCTTCGTCCTTGGGCGCCGGCGCGGCCTTGGCGGGCGGCTCCGGGCTCGCCGGCGCCTGCGCGTCGGGCTTCGCGTCCTCCGGCGGCGGCGATGCCGCCTTGCGCTCGGCCTCTTCCTTGCGCGTCGCTTCAGCCTTGATGTCCAGGGCTTTGGCCTCCGCCGCATCCGCGCGGGCCTTGGCTTCCGCCGCCTCCCGATCCTTGGCGCGCCGCTCCGCCGCGGCCTTCTCGCGCGCCGCGTCGTCCGCCTTCTCGCGCGCCAATTCCTCAGCACGGGCCTTGGCTTTGGCCTCTGCCGCCGCCTGCGCCTTCGCCTTGGCCGCTGCCTTGGCCGCTGCCTTCTGCTCCGCCTTGGTCAGCGGCTGTGCCGCAGCCGGCTCCGCGGTGCCGGGTGTAGGAGCCGCTGCCGGCTGCCCCGCCGCCTTGGCACGCAACTCCGCTTCTGCCTTGGCCCTGGCTTCCAGGTAGGCCCGATCCGCGGCCTCCTTGTCGGCCTTCGCCTTCGCTTTCTCCGCCGCGGCCGCTTGCGCGCGAGCCAGCGCCGCCGCCTGCGCCTGCGCCTTGAGCTCCGCTTTGCTCAGTGGTTTCGCCGGCGTTGCCGCGGGAGCCGCCGCCGGAACCGGGGCCGTCGCCGGAGCCAGAGCCGGGGCCGTCGCCGGAACTGCCGCTGGAACCGGTGTTGGAACAGCCGCTTGCGCCTTCTTGCGCTCCGCCTCGGCCGCCATCGCCCGCGCCTCCGCCTCCGCCTTCGCCCGCGCTTCGGCGTACGCCCGGTCGATCGCCTCGCGCTCCGCCTTGGCGCGTTCGCGCGCCGCCGCTGCCGCCTTCTCGTCCGCCTCTGCCTGCGCCTTGGCCTCCAGCGCCGCCCGTGCCTGAGCCTCTTGGCGGGCTTTCGCTTTCACTTCAGCATCTTCCACCCGGCGCTGCTCCGCCTGCTGCGCCCGCGTCTGCGACTCCTCCTTCGCCTTCGCCTCCGTCGCCAGCCGCTCCGCCGCCAGCCGCGCCTGGATCAGCGCCGCTTCGGAGCGCGTCACGTCGTCCGGCTTCAAGCCCCCAGTGCGCGGCGGCGGCATTCCCGTCGGCAGCACGTCCAGCTCCACGCCGCGGTCCCACGTCAGCCAGGTCTGCGCCACGCGCTGCACATCCGCCGACGTCACCGCGCGGTACCTCGGCAGCGCCTCGCCCAAGTGATGCGCATCTCCCTGATACAATTCATATTGCGCCAGCAGCTCCGCGCGGCGCTCCGCCCCGAGCGCGCCAAAGACGTAGCCGGCTTCAAACGCGATCTTGGCGCGGCGCAGCTCCTCGGCGGGCAGCCCGTGCAGCGCAATGTCGGCGATGGCGTCGCGCACCAGCCGCTTGGCCTCGGCCAGCGCATTCGCGCCCGGCTGCGCCAGAATCACTTGCACTTCAAACAGATCCACATCGCGCCGCCCTTGCGTCCCGGCGGAGTACTGCGTCGCCAGCGCCCTGTCGCGCGTCAGCTTCTTGTCCAGCCGGCTGGCCTCGCCGCCCGCCAGCGCTTCCGCAAGCACATCCAGGGCATAGGCATCCGGGTTCGGCGCCGCCGGCACGCGCCATGCCATATGGAAGGCCGGCGTCTTGCCAAGTTTTTCCTCTTGCGTCCCATAGACATGCGCATCCTGCGGTGCCTCGCGGAACGCCTGGTGCTGCGGCTCCGCGCGCTTCTGGATGCTGCCCAGCTGCTTGCCCGCAAGTGCGCGCGCCTCGGCCTCGTCCAGGTCGCCCACCAGCACCAGCACGACGTTGTTCGGCGTGTACCACTTCTTCCAGAACGCCTGGAACGCCTCGAGCGGCGCCTTGCGCAGGTCGCCAGGATCGCCAATCGTGGTGTGCCGCAGCGGAAATGTCGTGAAAGCAAGCTCTTCGAGCTTGAGTTCGGCGGCCGCATAGGGCTGGTTCTCGTAGCGCTCGCGCCGCTCTTCCAGCACCGTCTGGCGCTGGGACTCCCCGTTCGCGGCGTCGATCTTGAGGTGCGCGAAGCGCTCCGCCTCCAGCCACAGCGCCA
>CAIXAA010000035.1 GCA_903917305.1 uncultured Myxococcales bacterium
GATGTACTTGCCGAACGCCTGGCGCTCGCGGCTGTACAGCAGCGCTTCCTGGAACGCCGCGCGGGCAATGCCGAGCGCCTGCGCCGCGATGCCGATGCGGCCGCCGTCGAGCGTCGCCATCGCCACCTTGAAGCCATCGCCCTCATTGCCAAGGCGGTTGGCCACCGGGATGCGCACGTCCTCGAACACCAGCGACGTCGTCGAGGAGCCCTTGATGCCCATCTTGTCTTCGATCTTGCCGATGCCGTACGGCGTCTCGCGGCGGTCGACGATGAACGCCGAGATGCCCTTGTGGCGCTCGCTCGGGTCGGAATGCGCAATCAAGACGCAGATATCGGCTTCCTTGCCGCTGGTGATCCAGTTCTTGGTGCCGTTGAGGACGTAGTGATCGCCGTCGCGGATCGCCACGGTGCGCATGCCCGCCGCGTCCGAGCCCGAGCCCGGCTCCGACAGCGCGAAGCAGCCCAGGACCTTGCCCTGCGCAAGCGGCACCAGCCACTTCTTCTTCTGGAAATCGTTGCCGAACTTGCCGATTGGGTCGCACACGAGCGAGTTGTTCACGCTCATGATGACGCCGGTCGAGGCGCAGCCGGCGCTGATCTCCTCCATGGCGATGGCGTAGCTGACGTGGTCCAGGCCGGCGCCGCCCCACTTCTCGTCCACGGCGATGCCGAGGAAGCCGAGATCCGCCAGTTGTTGCACCTGCTTGCGCGGGAACTCACCGGACTTGTCGGTCTTGTGGGCGATCGGTGCGAGTTCGGTCTCGGCGAAGCGCCTGGCCGTCTCCAAGATCATCTGCTGGGTTTCGGAAAGTGCGAGATCCATGGCGCTCCCGGGTCCGCTAGCCAAGGGCAAGGGCAGCGGCGCGGCGGGAGTATACGCCCAAGGCTTTGCGAATTGAACCGGGGGACGTGACGTCGAGGTCCTTCGCTCTCCCCGCGCAAGCGCGGCGCTCAGGACGTCGACCGCGGTGCGCTATCGCTGCCGCAATCTACGGCTTCTGGCCGACGTCTTCCGGCGACAGGATTAGCGGCACCGTCACCGAGCCGCTCGCCGTCGGCGACAGGCCGCCCACCTTGGTCGCGTCGATGGCGGCGCGCACGCAGGTCAGGTACTTCGGGTCGGTGAACTGCGTCTCCTTGAGGAACAGGTCGCCCATCGCGGCCTTGCCCGGCTCGGTGCCAGGATGCACGGCAAACTTCATGAGCATGCGGCCCTTGGCCTGCGGCGCGCGCTGGCGCAGCTCGGCGTAGCAGTCGCGGATCGGCGGGAACACCGCCTTGACGGCAGCCTCGGCATCCTGCTCGGTGATCTGGCCTTCGAGCTCGAAGCGGCCGTGGGGCTGCGTCGGCTCCGCCGCGGCGTTCGGGTCGCCGCCCTGAACACCCTTCAAGGTCGGCAGGTTGCTCGGGATCTTGAGGTCCGGGGACTCGGCCTTCTGGCCATCCGCCGTCAACCCCTCGTCGCGCTTGACGACCGGAGCCTGCTTGTTGCCCGGATCCTCGCCATCGGCCAGGGCCGCTTGCGCGCCGGCTTTGTCCTTGCCCTTGCCCTTGGAGGGGCCGCCCAGAACGAACCACAGCCCAGCCACGACGGCCAGGACCACGACGACGATTGCGATGTGCTTGGTTTGCATGGTTCCATCTTGCGGCTAGCCGAGAGCCGATGCGAAGGGAAAGACGAAAGACGACAGCCGCTTACAGGTGCTTGTCGATCAGCGCGGCCATCGCCGGCTTCGGGCGGCCGCCCATGATCTGCTCGACCACCTGGCCGTTCTTGAACACCATGATGGTGGGAATCGACGAGATGTGGAAGCTGCCGGCAAGCCCTTGATTCGAATCGACATCGACCTTGCCGACCTTGGCGCGGCCGGCGTATTCGACCGAGAGCTGCTCGACGATCGGCGCGATGGCGCGGCACGGACCGCACCAGGTCGCCCAGAAGTCGATGAGGACCGGGACCTTGGAGTCGAGGACCTCGGCCTTGAAGTTGGCTTCGGTGATGGTCAGGAGGTTCGGGCCGGCCATGGTGTTCCTTTGGACAAACCGCCACTTGTGCGGTGAAGGGCGCTCGGCTGGGCGGGCATCACACGGGAGCCCGCCAGGCACGAGCGCTGCTTGCCTGCGCGGCACAATCTAAGGGTGTGCCCCATTTGGCGCAAGGTCTCGCGGGCGCGATTCCATTCCAGCCGTCAGCCGACGCAGGTGATGGGCACTTCGACGCCGCCGGCGCTAGTCGAGCGTGGCGCCTCGGGAATCACGAAACGGCCGCCGGCTTCGATGCGGTCCTGCAGCGCGATCATCCCCGCCACGTCGTGCCCGTCCAGCCAGTAGTCCGGCGCCGGCCGCGGCAGCTTCACCGAGCGATCGCCCATCGAAGCACGCAGGTTCGCGTCCGTCACTGCGAAACCGTAGGTCAGCGTCTCGCGCTCGCTGTGTGCCGGCGTATACGCCGTCTGCAGGTCCAGCGGCCCGAACTTCACGTGGATGTGCAACGCCTTGGACATCCACTGCGTCGCGCCCCAGAACTGCTTGACGCCAAAGCATTTCAGTGCCAGGCCCTTGGTCAGGCTGCCCAGACCCGTCAGATCCAGATCCGTCACATGGTGTTCGCGAAACACCGGCGCCAGCGACGACAGGTTGTGGCCGAACCACATGCCGGTGCGGTGCATCGGAATGGCGACGTACATGGAAACCGGGACAAGGCCGTCGTAATCGTCCGGAACCTTGAACAATTCACGTGCTACGGGCCAGAGCTGCGACGCCGGGCGCGCCAGACCGTAGATGGCGCCGGGCATCTCCGAACAGTCGAAGAACACCCAGCGCGGCATCGGCATCCCTTCGGGACCAAAGGTCAATCCGTCGAGGCGGTGCAACAGGCGCAGGAACGTCTCGCTCTCCAGCCGCAAGGGATCGATGACGTGCGCCGGCGTTACGCCAAACGGGCGCAGGTTCACGTGCGGCAGGTTGAAGGGCGTCGCCACGAGGTACGGAATGAACTCGGAAAGCAGAGCAGGGTTGCGGACTTGGAAGGAAAGTGCCATCGCTCACACCTCCTTCTGGGCGCGGTACAGCGGCACGCGCACGTACGGGCCGTGATCGACCGGATGCCCAACGATGTAGACGCGCCCGCCGGCCTCGATCTCCAGCTGCAGCGCCTTGAGCGCCTCGGCGTCGTCGACGTCGATCAGGGCGTTCGGTGGCGGCACCGCCGGATGCAGGCGCGGCGACTGCAGCAGGGCGTTGATGTTCATCTCCGCGATATTCAGGCGGAAACTTAACGTGCGCGGCATGGAGTGCGCCGGCGTGTAGGCCGTCAGCAGCTCGAGCGGACCGAGATCGGCGTAGGGCTCCAAGCGCGGCGAGCGCCACTGCGTGATGCCGTACAGCTCCTGGATCGGAAAGACGCGCAGGCCCAGGGCCAGCGTCAGCTTGAGCACGCCCGACGGCGCGATGCCCGGCGAGACCTGGTTGAGCGACTCCAGCGTGTACATCAGCCAGGAGCGCGGCGGCGCGTCCGCGGCCACGCCGGCAAAGCCTGCCAGCATCGGAATGGCGATGAACTGCGACACCGGGACCAGCCCGTCATAGCCTTCCGGCACGCGCATCGCCTCGCGCGCCCATTCCTCCAGGCGCGCGGCGCGGATGCCCAGTCCGAAGACCGCGCCCGGCATCACCGCGCAATCATAGAAGACCCACGACGGCATCCCCATGCCGAACGGCCCGTAGGTGAGCTGGTCGACCAGCTGCAGCATCGCCAGGAAGTCGGCGTGGCGGCGGTGCTGCGGGTTGAAGACGTTGGCCGGCGGAATCGGGACGCCGGCCGGGCACAGGTCCAGGTCGGCCGCGATGCCGCTGTTGGCAATGAGGAAAGGCTCGCACTGGTCGAGAATGGCGCTGTAGTGGGAGAGCATGTTTGCCTAACCCACGATTCGCTTGACCATTTCCGCGTAGGCTTCCTCGACGCCACCGAGGTCCTGGCGGAAGCGGTCCTTGTCGAGCTTCTTGCCGGTGCCGACTTCCCAGAAGCGGCAGGAATCCGGCGAGATTTCATCGGCGAGCAGCAGCGTGCCGTCCGCGGCGCGGCCGAACTCCAGCTTGAAGTCGATGAGTTCGATGCCGCGAATCAACAGGAAATCGCACAGGACTTTGTTGACTTGCAGGGCGTAGGCCTCGATGCGCGCCACCTCCGCCGCGGTCGTCCAGCCGAGCGCGGTCGCCGCCTGCGCGGTGATCAGCGGGTCGTTCAGTTCGTCCTTCTTGTAGAACAGTTCGACGATGGGTTCCTTGAGGTGCATGCCCTCTGGCAGCGCGTAACGCTTGGCAAAAGTGCCGGCGACGCGGTTGCGCACCACGACCTCGAGCGGCACGATCTCGACCCGCCGGGTCAAAAGGCGCCGATCATCCAAGGCTTGCACGAGGTGGGTCGGCACGCCGTGCTGCTCCAGCAGCTTGAAGATCGCCACGGTGATGCGCAGGTTCATCGGGCCCTTGCCGACAATCTGCCCGAACTTCTGGCGGTTGAACGCGGTGGCGTCGTCCTTGAAGTACTGCACGATCAACTGCGGATCGCTCGTGTTGTAGAGGACCTTGGCCTTGCCTTCGTAAAAGCTGTCGAGCACTTGGGCGGTCATGGTGTCTCCGTTCGTCGCGTGTCGAGGGCGCCGGCTTGCGCGAGCGCCCGGTCCAGGATGAGATCCGTGTGGCGCAGGTGGTGCACCAGATCGAAGCAGCGGTCCAAGGCGGCGCCATCGAGATGCGCCGTGATCTCGGGATCCGCACTCAGCAGGTCGCGCATCGCCGCCGCGTCGGCCGTGACGGCCTTGAGCGCGGAACGCTGAACGATCACATAGGCTTTCTGCCGCGCCACGCCGGCATCGACCAGCGCCAGCAGCACGTTGCCGGAGAAGAAAGCGCCGGCGGAGGCATCGAGGTGCCGGCGCATGCGCTCCTTGTTCACGACGAGGCCCTTCACGAGGCTGATCGTGCGCCAGATCATGAAGTCCAGCGTGATCGTCGCGTCCGGGCAGATGACGCGCTCGACCGAAGAGTGCGAGATGTCGCGTTCGTGCCACAGCACCACGTCGTCGCGCGCCATGTCCGCGTAGCCGCGCACGACCCGCGCGAGGCCGCACAGGTTCTCGGAAAGAATCGGATTCTTCTTGTGCGGCATCGCCGAGCTGCCCTTCTGGCCGGGCGAGAAGGCTTCCGAGGCTTCCGCGACCTCGCTGCGCTGCAGATGGCGGATGTTGGTCGCCAGGCGGTCGATGGCAGAGGCGATTCCCGCCAGGGCCGTGAAGAACGCGGCGTGGCGATCCCGCGGGATGACCTGGGTCGGCACCGTCTCGGCGCGCAGACCCAAGGCGCGCAGCGCGATCGCTTCGGCTTCCGGCGGCGTCTGCGCGTAGGTGCCGACGGCGCCGGACAGCGAGCCGTACGCAATCTCCTCGCAAGCGGCCTGCAACCTGCCGTAAGTGCGAACGAACTCGGCCAGGTGGCCGGCGAGCACGATGCCGAAGCTGGTCGGCTCCGCGTGCATGCCGTGGCTGCGCCCGATGGTCCAGGTGCCGCGGTGCTCCGAAGCGCGCCCCGCCAGCGTCGCAATGAGCTGGTGCAGACCTTGCTGCAAAAGCTGCCCCGCATCGCGCAGTTGCAGCGCGAGCGCCGTGTCGAGCACGTCCGAGGACGTCAGGCCGCGGTGCAAAAGCCGCGCAGGTTCGCCGACTTTCTCTTCGATGGAGGTCAGGAAGGCGATGACGTCGTGCTTGGTCTCGGCTTCGATCTCGGCGACGCGCGCCGGATCGATGACGGCGCCCGCCAGGACCAGATCAGCCGTGCCGCGCGGCGCCTGGCCGAGCTGCTCCAGGGCGCGCAGATGGGCGCACTCCACAGCGAGCAAACGCTGCAGGCGAGCCTCGTCGGTCCACAGCGCGGTCATGGCGGGACGTGCGTAGCGCGGAATCACGGCGGCCTCGTTCTTGGTGCCGGCGTAGTGTTCGCGATCCGGTTCGGGGAATCAATGCGCGGTGGGGGGGATCGGCAGTGACAACTCGGCAACGAAACCGGTGTCGAGCCACAGCGCCTCGCAGCGCAGCGGTCCGCGCAGCTCGCCGATCGCGCCAAGTCCAGGTGGTGCCGGCTGATTGTCCTTGAGGAAGAAGCCCTGGCTGTCTGCCAGCAGCCGCGCGTCCTCCGCGTCCAGGCCGGCAGGCGGCTGGGTCGACGCCGCCAGGCGCGCCCCACGCTGCGCCAGGGCCGGCGTTGCGGCCAACACCAGGAAGGATCCTGCGCGCTGCCAGGCGATGCCACCGTGATCCCCCGTCGGAACCGGGAGCTGCAGCTGCTGCGGCTGGCCCAGCTGTGCCAGCACCAGCCAGGCCGGTGCCGCGCCCGGCAGCACCTGCCAGACCACGTGCCCGGTCAGCAGCGGCGCCAGATCGCTCAAGCCGATGGCCAGCGACTCGCGCAAGTGCTGGTCCAGACGCGTGAAAAGTTCGCTGCGCGCCAGCCAGGCGCCCGGATGCACGCGCACGACGCCGGCAGCCAGCGCCTGCGGATCGAGCAGAGGCGCCGCGTCCAGGACGCCCACCGGGTCCAGGTGCGCCTTGAGCCAGGTGGCGCCCGCCGGCCCCGTCCCGACGTGGACGTGGAGCCTGGCCTGCCCGCCCTCCAGCCGCAGCGCCGCGCCCAGCCACAGCGCGTGCTGCACGCCGTCGCGCAGCAGCGGCGGCAAAGCGGCGTCCTTGCGCAGCCATGCCGCATCCAGGAACAGGCGCGCCTGACCGCCGCCGACCCGCTCCAGCGACGTGCGAAACGGCAGGTTCTGCCCCAGGGACGGCAGCTTGCCGCGCACCAGCGTCGCGGCCAGCAGCTGGCCCGCGTCGTGCCCCGGCTCGGTCCATGCAAAGCGTTCCACACCGCCACCGCGCTGCACGGCCGCCAGCACCGCGCCGTCCGGCCGGCCGCAGATCGCCCACGGCTGCGTCGGATCCACGCCCGGCAGCGACGTGGCCGCCAGCCACAGCGTCCCTTGCCGCGCTGCCAGCGACCGCTGCGCCGTCGAGAGCTGGGGCAGCTGC
>CAIXAA010000036.1 GCA_903917305.1 uncultured Myxococcales bacterium
AGGCCGAGATCGAAGGAGAAGTAGCGAGGATTGCGGGCATTCTCGACAGCCAACGAGTGCATGCCGTCCGCGAGCTGCAAGCCCCACTGCGCGCCGCGGATCACGCGCAAGGTGCCAGACTCGCTCCCGGGCGAGGAGGTCCACTCCGCCACGTTGTCCGCCATCCCCAGCACGCCGTACGGACTCGCACCCAGCGGAAGCGCATCCACCGGCGCGGAGTGGACCCACGGGTCGTTCGTGTCCGCGAGGTTCATCCGATCCTTCGGATCCCCTTGCCCCCACGGCAGGTTGCGGCGCGGCATCGTGTTGGCCAGCTTCTGCGCGCGGTCGAGCGCCAGGCCGCCGCGCGCCGCCTTGGTCCACTCCTCCGTCGTCGGCAGCCTCTTGCCGAGCCAGGCGCAAAACGCTTCGGCGCCATGGGCATCGATCGCCGTCACCGGGTGATCCGGCTTGCCGGCATCGCGCACCACGTCGTCCGGCGGATAGTCCGGCGCGCCCTCGCCGGTCAGCGCCTGGTTGCGGGCGAAGACGGCGTACCACGCGTTGGGCGTCTCCGTGCGATCGATGCGGAAGGTCGGCCAATCGAGGCGACGCTCCTCCGGCGGCGCCAGATGCCCGGGAATCGGCGGATCGCCCACACCACCGAAGTAGAACGGTCCCGCCGGCACCTCCACCAGGTCCGCCTCGGTCGCCTGACAGGTCGGCACCACCGCGCGCAGGGCCAGGATGCCGCGCTGCCTCGCCCCGTAACCCGGCATGTTGCGCAGTTTGATCTGCGACGGCGCGCACTTCTGGCCCGGCAACCCGCGACCGGCAATGCGCAGGAAGGCCGGGCCGGAGCGTGTCTCCACCTGCACCGTCCAGCGCCCCGCCTGCACCTGCGGCGCCGACATGCGCACGAAGCGCGGATCGCGGGGCGTGCCGGCTTGCAGCGGCTGGTTCGGGTCCGTCTCCCACAGGGTCGCGTGCAGTTCGGGAAACAAGTCTGCATTCGCCGGCTTGGCGATCCGCGTGTGCGCATCCCAGTCCAGCAGCTCGATCTCCAGCCGCACCAGGCCCGTGTCGCCGGCCGCCAGGGCGATTTGCGTGGCCTGCTCGCGCGTCGTGCGCTCGCGGCGGGCCAGCTCCGTCGCGGCCAGCAGGGACACGACGGTCACGATCAGCGCCGCGCCTGCAACACCGGCCGCCAGCAGGCGATTGCGCCGTTGCCGGCGCAGCCCGAGCGCTTCGCCTTGGGCCAGGAAGCGCGTCGCTTGCGGCGACAGCGTCTCGACCTCGCGGCGCAAGCGTCCGCGCGCGTCCTGCACGGCCGTCAGTGGCCACACCTCTTCGCGGCGCTGGCCGCGGCTATGCCAGAGCGCGGCAGCCGCCTCGATTTCACCAACAACGGCACGCTCTTCGGAGCTCTCCTCCAGCCAGCGCACCAACTGCGGCCACATGCGCAGCAGCGACTCGTGGGCCAGCTCCAGCACGGCATCGTCCGGCGCCCCTTCGCGCGTCCGGCGCACGGTCAGCAGCCGCGCATTCGTCAGGCGCTCCAGCACCGTCGTCGCCCGCGGTCCCAGCCCGTCGAGCGCCGCTTGCCGCAGCATCGCCCGCCGCGCGCCGTCCGGCCCCACGAGGCGCAGCAGCAGCCGGCGCGCCACGTCGAGATCCGCAGGCGACAGGCCTTCGAACACGGACTCCGCGTGCAGCGCCAGCGCGCCCGCCACGCCGCCCAGCGCCTCGTAGTCCGCGCGGCGCAACAGGTGCGTGGCCTGGTCGCGGCGCTCCCACAGCTCCGCGCAGGCGAACTGCAGCAGGGGCAGGGCGGCCGGCATGCCGCTCAGCTCCGCGACGATGCGATCGATGACGGAGGCGTCGTCCCAGGCGAAGCCCAGGCGCTCCAGCGGGCGCAGCGCCGCCTCGCGCAGGTGCCGGTCGTCCAGGCGCCGCACCACCAGCACATTGGCCAGCACAGCCGCCATCGCGTCGCCGGTGCTCGCACGGCCCAGGAAGTCATCGCGCAAGGTGAAGACCACGCGCACCAGATCGTCGACCGCGTCCGCCCCGCCCGCCACCGCGTCCAGGAACGCCTGCGCCTCTTGCGGCGGACAGCCGTGCGTGACGACCTCCTCCAGCTGATCGACGAACAGCAGCACGCGCGTATGTGTCTGATCCGCCAGCGCATGCAGGCGAACGTTGGCGTGGGACGGGCGCTCTTGCAGCGTGCGCGTCAGCTCGTCGAGCGCGTCGCGCTGGGCCGTCACCGCCGCGCGCGAGTCGTTGGTGTCCAGCGCGAGGAGGCGCGCCGCCAGCGCCGTCAGCGGCCGCGGACCTGGCCGCAGCGACACCACCGTCCACGGACCTTGCTCGCGCAGGCGCGGCAGCAGGCCGGCTTGCACGAAGGAGCTCTTGCCCGCGCCCGATTGCCCCACCACCGGCAGCACCGTCGCGGAGCGCAGGCGCTCGATGCCCGCGTCGACCTCCGCATCGCGACCGAAGAAGAAGCCCGCGTGCCGCTCCTCGAACGCAAGCAGGCCGCGAAACGGCGCCTCGGCCGCCCTGCCGTCCGTCTCCACCCGCGCCAGCATCCGCTCCAGCTGCTGCGTGACCACCCCGCTCGTCGGCCGCCGGCTGGGATCGCGCGTCAGCATGCCGGCCACGAGGCGCTGCAGCGGCCCATCCACGCCCTGCAGCGTGCGCGGCATCATCGACTCGTCCAGCACGCGCAGGTACAGCGGCCGGGCATCCGCCGCTGGCCCCTCGAACGGCCGATGGCCTGCCAGCATCTCGTACAGGATCACGCCGAGCGCCCAGATGTCCGCCGCCGCGCCCGCCGGCTCGCCTTGCCATTGCTCCGGCGCCATGTAGCCCGGCGTCCCCGCCACGCGCGGCTGGCCACGCGGCGCCGCCTCGCTCGTCAGCGTCTCCACCACGCGGGCAATGCCGAAGTCCACCACGCGCAGCCGACCATCCGGCGGCAGCAGCACGTTCTCCGGCTTCAAGTCGCAGTGCGTGACGCGCGACGCGTGGGCCGCCTCCAAAGCGTGCGAAATGGCGAGGCAAATGCGCATCGCTTCGCGCGGCGTCGGCGGGTCGAAGTTCAGGCGCCCGCGCAGCGTCGTGCCCTCGACGTACTCCAGGGCCAGGTAGGGCGAGTGCCCCCAGCGGCCGACGTGGTGGATGGTGACGATATTTGGATGCGAAAGCCGAGCCGTGACGCGGGCTTCCGCCATCAGCGCCGTCGCCCTTTCGTCATCGAGCCGGTCCTCGCGGATGAGCTTGAGCGCGACCAGCCGCCCCAGCCGCGTATCGCGCGCCAGCAGCACGCGCCCCATGCCGCCGCGACCGATGGTGCGCAGCACGCGAAAGTGGTCGATATCGCGACCGATCTCCGGCGTCTCCTGGTCTTCCGGCGACTCGGACCTCTTGCGCGAGGCCTCCAGTTGCGTGGTCGCAGGGATCCCAGCTGCCGGCTCGAAGCCTTCGCTGGAGTCGTCGTGCGTGGGCAGCGACATCGGGTCGAACGGAATCCGGCGGCGCAACAGACACCTCGCGAAGCGGCGGCCTGCCATCGTGGCCGATCGGGCGGGGCGTGTCCATGGCTTGCCGCGCGGCACTATCGGCCGGACCTCCGCTTCTTTACGGACATTCTCTTAGTGCGAGTCCTCGCGCCACTGCACACGCACGCGGAACTCGGCGCCGATTCGCTCGGTAATGAACTCGACGGCTTGCGCGACGCGGTCGCGGTCGAAGCCCTCCAGCGTCAGGCGCAGCCGGTGGTCGGCGTCGTGGAAGATCGGGTAGGAGCCAATCTCCAGATCGGGAAACGCAGCCACCAGCGCGTCGATGGCGGCCACCGCGTGCCACTCGTCTATTGTAAAGTAGACGTTTGACAAGTGCGGCCGCGGCGCATTCCAGCTCGCGCACAGCGCGTCCACGCGCGGCACGACCATCGACGGC
>CAIXAA010000037.1 GCA_903917305.1 uncultured Myxococcales bacterium
ATCCGGCGGACACGGGGGACAAGGACATCCAGGGATCCTAAAGACGTAGAGGCGATCGCGCAGGGTCGCGCGAGGAGCGCTGGCGGCATGCTATCACATGTACAGCAGGTACTTCTGGCGCTGGACGGCGAAACGCGCCAGGTCGGGCTGCCAGGACGCCTCGATGCGGTCGGCCGCTTCGCCACGCCGCAGGGCGCCAAGCACGTCGCGGTTGCCCCACACGCGGGCAAAACGGCGCCAATTCACGACCTTGAACTTGCTCGGGTAGAGGTTGTGCATGGCGACCAGCGCGGTCAGGGCGGTGCGCAGCGGGCGGAACTGGCGCGGATCGGTCACCTTCATCTGGACGCCTTGCAGCGACCAGCCGCGGTACGGACCACGACCAGGACGGTAGCGGACGGGCTCGAAGCGGACGCCGGGCAGGTCGGCGCGCTGCATCTCGGCGGTGAAGCGATCGGCATCGGCAAAGGCGGAGCCGATGCGCTCGAAGTAGCGCTGCGAACCGACGCCGTCATCGATGTTGGTCCCCGCGCCGCCCGCCATGCCGGCCGCGACGTAGAGGTGCGCATTGGTCAGCGTCGGAATGCCGGTCGAGGTCGCCACCCAGCGCAGCCCGGTGTCCTCCCAGACCATCGAGCGCGTCCAGCCGCTCATCGGCACGACGGTCAGGTCGCTGTGCAAGCCCAGCTCGCCGTTGTAGAAGCGCGCCAGCTCCCCGAACGTCAGCCCGTGCGTCACCGGCAGCGGCGCCCAGCCGATCATGCTGCGCGAGCGCGGCTCCACGATCGGCCCTTCGAACGCCAGCCCGCCCGCCGGATTCGGCCGATCCAGCACGATGATGGGCACATGCGAGCGGGCCGCGGCGCGCATCACCTTGCCCAGCGTGGTCGCGTAGGTGTAGGTGCGCGAGCCGATGTCCTGCACGTCGAACACCAGCACGTCGACGTTCTGCAGCGACTTGGCGCTGGGCGGACGCGAGCACGACAAGCCTTCGAGCGCAATGCCGGTGACGGGATCGACGCCGTTGCGATCGCCCCTGCCGTTGCGGTGCGTCAGGCGCAGGCCGTGTTCTGGCGAGTAGAGCTGCGTGACCGAAAAGCGCGTGTCGGTGACGAGGCGGTCCAGCGTCGCGCGACCGGCGGTGTCCACGGCGGACGAGTTGGTCACGAGGCCGACGCGCTTGCCGGCGAGCAGCTCGACGTGGTCGTCCAGCAGGACGTCGATGCCCAAGCGCACCGTCGGGTGGCTGCCAGGCAAGGCGACGGCGCCGACCAGGAGGTTGAGTAGCACGATGAGGCTGGACAGCATGACCATGCGCGGGGGGCCCTCCTGCTCGAAGATCCGTTCTACGGGTGGGCAGGAGGGCGGTCAAGAAAACGTTTGTGAATGGAGGGATGCTGGTGGGTTGAGCGAAGCCGGCGCGGATGCCGGCGCCGGGGCCGGCGCGGGAGCCGGAGCCGGTTCGGGTGCCGGTTCGGGTGCCGGTTCCGGTTCGGGCTCCGGTTCCGGTTCCGGTTCCGGTTCCGGCTCCGGCTCCGGCTCCGGCTCCGGTCAGCCCGCGAACAGCGCCTTGAGCGAGAACCCCGGCACGAGGCCGTCATACTGCTGCAGGAACGCCTTGAAACGCGGCGGCACTTCGCTCTGCAGCTTGGCGTCGATCTCCTTGCGGATCGCGTCGAGCTTGACGTCGGGCACCTGGCCCGACACCGGCTGGCCCATCGCCATGCCGAGCAGCTCTCCCAGCGCGGCGATCCCCTGGATGGCGCCCTCCGCCGTGAGATCGTAGTCGAAATCGAACGTCCCACCTTTGTGGATGGTCACCGAGTGCAGGTCGAGCTCGCTGAACTCCTTGAACATGCCCTTTTCCGGCCGGATCTGGATGCCCTTGGCACCGGCGCGCAACGACAGCGACTGGATGACCGGCTGCGCGACCTTGCCCGCACTTTGCGCGGCGAGATCGATCGGCGTGCCGGCCGCGATGATCAGCTGCAGCCCGGAGTCGCCCAGCGGCACGCAGAGATCCTGCGGCATCGCGACATCGAGGCTCGCCGACGGCGCGCTGAGCTTGCCGGCCATGCCGCCCGCGCCCGCCTCGCCGCTGCCCGAGAACGCGAACATCTGCTGCATCTTGGCGATGGTGCCGCTCAGGTCCGGATCGCGGTTGGGCGAGTAGCCCGCCTGGCGCACCGCCTCGGGCAGCAAGGGCTTGAGCTTCTTGTCGAGCACGCTCTCGACCTTCCAGCGGCCGATGCGCCCGATGATGCCGAGCAAATCAAAGCCATCTGAAGCCACTTCGGCGTGGAACTTGCCCTCGTCGAAGCTCCACCGGGCGGAGTTGATGCGCACATCGGGCGCGTTGCGGACCTTGACCAGGATGCCGGGCTGCGCGCCGAACGTCAGGCCGCCGTAGCCGAGCGAGGCGGTCATGCGGCTGCCGGCGTCGAACACGACTTCGATGTCGGAGTCGCGGTAGGCGGTGGTCGCCTCGTCGAGCGTGGCGCCGACGCTGCCGCCCGACACCGACTTCTGCGCGGTCTGCAGCGCTTCCTGGCCATTCTGCGGCATGCCCGGCAGCGCCGGCGGGCGCACGGCGTCGCGCCCCTGCTGGTAGGTCATGCCGCCCAGACCATCGCCGGGACCGCCCAGGCCGCCCGTCGCGGGCTTGCTCGTCTCGGCCGGCGCAGCAGTCTGCGGGCGTTGGGCAGGCGTCTCGGGCTTGGGGGTCAGTGCCGGCATGGTCCGCCTCGGCCGCGCATCGCGCGCAGGCTGTAGCCGAGGCTAGCGGGTCGCGGGACGGCGGGCAATGCGGAGGTGGGCGAGGTGGGGGGTGGAGACCGCAAGGGCGGGGGGTCGTCGGCGACGCGTGCACCGCGCACGGGTGCCACTGCGACGATCACTGCGTCAGCGCTCTCGCCCGCCTGCGGATCCTCGGCAAGCTCGGCATGGAGGCGAGTGCCTGCGGCACAGACGGCCCACGCTTGCCGGCGACGGCAAACGACCCGATCACGCGAGCGTAGCGCGCCGAACAGAACCGCTTCCGCACTGCCAGCGCCAATGCTACCCTGCCCGCAACGGCAGAGGCGCATGCGCACAACCCAGCCAGATCCCCTCCAACTCGAAGACGTTCCGGCCCCGCAGGCGGGTCGCCTCATCGCCGGTCGCTACCTGCTGGGCGCGGCGCTGGGTGAAGGCGGCTTCGGCACGGTCTACAAGGCCCAGGATCGCCTCGGCAATGCGCCCGTGGCCCTCAAGCTGATGCAAGGGCTGGGGCAGATGCAGCTGGCGCGCGTGCGGCGGGAAGTGGCGGCGCTGCGGCTGCTGCGCCTGCCCGGCGTGGTGCAACTGCTCGACGAGGGCGACGACCACGGTGACCGCTTCCTGGTCATGGAGCTGGTCGAAGGCGAGCATTTTCCGGGCCGTCACGGCAGCGACTGGAACCGCCTTGCGCCGGTGGCGCTCGGCTTGCTCGAGACCCTGGCGCGCGTCCACACGGCCGGCGTCGTGCACCGCGACCTGAAGCCCGCCAACGTGCTGGTGTCCGCGGAAGGCCGCGTGACGATTCTCGACTTCGGCATCTCGCGCGGCGAACCGGTGGGCACGACGGTGACGGGCGAAGGCATGCTGGTGGGGACGCCGGGCTACCTCGCTCCCGAGCAGATCCTCGGCCAGCGCGCGGACATCCGCAGCGACCTCTATGCCATTGGCATCATGCTGTTCGAGGCGCTGGCGGGGCGGCCGCCGCACCTCGGGCCGGGGCCGGCGGCGACGATGCGGGCGCGCGTGATGGAGGCCGCGCCGCGGTTGCGCCAGTTCGCGCCGGACGTACCGCAGGAGGTGGCGGACGTCATCGAGCGCCTGCTGGCGCTGCAACCCGCGCACCGGCCGATGTCGGCAGGCGAGGTCCTGCGCCAGCTGCGCGGCGAGCTGGGCGAGTCGTCCGCGCAACTGCCGTGGCTGGGCGACGATGCCATCGTGCGCGAGGCGGCGCAGAGGGTGCTGGCGGGCGTGTCCACGTCCATCGCCGGGCCGCCCGGTGCGGGTCGCTCGCGCGTGCTGCAGGAGGTCGCGCGCCGCCTGGTCGGCAGTGGCCGGCCGCTGGTGTGGTTGCGGCCGTCGCGGCTGCCTTTTGGCTCACTGGGTACCTTGAGGCCGGGCGATGCCCACCTGCGCGGTCTGGACCTGGAACA
Source organism: uncultured Myxococcales bacterium (assembly GCA_903917305.1). Taxonomy (GTDB): domain Bacteria; phylum Myxococcota_A; class UBA9042; order UBA9042; family UBA9042; genus CAIXAA01. The sequence goes on from CAIXAA010000037.1 coordinate 4,188, forward strand.
CGCGGCGGCGGCGGTGCAGGCGCATCTCGCGGTGCGGGCGAAGGGCACCTTGCTGCTGGCGGACGAGTGGGAGCGCCTGGATCGCTGGACGGCGGCCATCTTGGGCGCCCTCTGGCAGCAACTGACCGTGCTGCGGGCGGTCCCAGCGGACACGCCGGACGCCTTGACGCTGGCGACGCTGAATCCTGGGGATCTGCGGGCGCTTTTCCTCGGCCATCAGCGGCTGCTGCACGTGCCCGAGGACGCGGCGCGCCTGCTGCACGCGCGTGCCGGTGGGCGGCCCGGGCCGATTCGCGCCGAAGTCGAGGCTTGGGTGCACGCGGGCCTGGCCGTGTGGCAGGACGGGCGGCTGGCGGTCGGGCGCACGGCGATCGATCGCCTGGCCTCGCTGCCCGCGCTGGCGGAACAGGAGGGCGTCGTGTGGGGCGCGGTCTCCGACACCTGGACGCAGCCGGCGGGCGCCGCGGCGCAACTGGCCGGGGAGCCTGCCCTGCGCGACCTGCTGGCCTGGCTGCACCTCGCCTGGCCGCACACCCGGCCGG
>CAIXAA010000038.1 GCA_903917305.1 uncultured Myxococcales bacterium
ACGGCAACCTGTGCACCACGCCGGACAGCTGCAAGGGCGGCACCTGCGTCGCCGGAGCGGCCGTGGTGTGCAATGACAACAACCCTTGCACGTTGGACACTTGCGCGCCGGCGACCGGCGCCTGCAGCTCCGTCCCCGTGTCGGACGGCCTCGCGTGCGACGACGGCAGCGCTTGCACCACGAACGACGCCTGCACCGCGGGCGTCTGCAAGGGCACCGTGCCGCCCGCCAGCGTCAGCCTGGTCGCCGGGTCCGGCACGCCGGGATTCACGGACGCCAAGGGCGATCTCGCGCAGTTCACCGCGCCGCGCGCCCTGGCCGTCGACGCCGCCGGCATCGTGTATGTCGCGGACACGGAAGACTTTCGCATCCGCAAGATCGCCGTCGACGGGACGGTGACCAAGCTCGCCGGTCTCGGGACCAAGGGCTACTTGGACGGCACGGCCAGCGTCGCCCGCTTCTGGAACCCGTCCGGCATCGCGGCCAAGGCCGATGGCTCGATCCTCTACGTGGCGGATCGCTTCAACCAGCGCATCCGCATCGTCAGCGGCGCGGACGGCAGCGTCGGGACGTTGGCCGGCTTCGCGCCGACGCCGGGCTTCTCCGACACCGAAGCGCAGGGCGGCTTCCAGGACGGCACGGGCACCAACGCCTTGTTCTTCGAGCCGGTCGGCATCGCCATCGGCCCGGACGGCAACCTGTACGTCGCCGACTCCGGCAACCACCGCATCCGCAAGGTCACGCCGGCAGGCGTCGTCACGACGGTCGCCGGCCTGAGCCTGCCTGGCTCGGTCGACGGCAGCAGCACCGTGGCGCAGTTCAACACGCCGCTCGGCGTGGCGGTGGCCAGCGACGGCGCCGTGTACGTCGCCGACGCCGGCGACAGCCGCATCCGCAAGATCACCTTCGACGGCTTGGGCGCCGCCACCGTGTCCACCGTCTCCGGCACCGGCGCACCCGGCCTGGTGAACGGCCCCGCCGCCACGGCCCAATTCCGCAGCCCGGTGGGCATCGCCGTCGACTCGCTCGGGCACGTCTATGTGGCGGACTCGCAAAACAATGTCTTGCGCGAGATCTTCGGCGGCCAGGTCACGACGCTGGCGGGCACCGGCACGAGCGGCTACACCGAAGGCAGCCTCACGGTCGCGCAGTTCAACCAGGTCTCCGGCATCGCGGTCGCGGGCGTGGGCACGTGGTTCGTCGCCGACTCGCTCAACCACCGCATCCGCAAGATCAGCGACCCGGCCCGCGCCTGCAAGTAGCGAAATTGAATCATGTCGCGAGTCATCGTCATCGGTGCCGGAGTCGTCGGCCTCGCGGTCGCGCAAGCCCTTGCGCGCCGCGGCAGCGAAGTCGTCGTCTGCGAACGGCGCAGCGGCATCGCGCAGGAGACCTCGAGCCGCAACAGCGGCGTGCTGCATGCCGGCCTGTACTACCCAGAAGGCAGCCAGAAAGCGGTGTTGTGCGTCGAAGGGCGCGAACGCCTGGCGCGCTTCCTGCCGGAGCACGGCATCGAGCATCGCTGGGTCGGCAAGCTGATCGTCGCGTGCGAAGCGGCGGAACTGCCTGAATTAGAGCGCATTCATGCCCGAGCGCAGGCTTGCGGCGCGGTGCCGCTAGTCGCTTGGAGCCAGGCCGACATCGCCAGGCGTTTTCCAGCCGTGCGCGCGATCGCCGGTCTGTGGTCGGAGGGAACTGGCATCGTCGATGCGCATGGCCTCGCGCAGCGCTTGAAGCATGTCGCGCAAGCCCATGAAGCAATGGTGCTTTGCCGTCGCACGGTGGTCGCAGCGGTGCAGAACGGCAACGCGCTGCGGCTCGGCATCCAGGCGGCGGACGCGTCGGCGCTGGAGTGGCTGGAGACGGACGCGGTCGTGAACGCAGCGGGTCTCGGGGCGGACGTTGTCGCGCAACTACCCGGCACAAATACGAATCTGCCCCAACAGCACTGGGTCAAGGGCAACTGGTTTGCGCTGCGCGGTCCATCGCCGGTCGATGCGCTGGTCTACCCGGTGCCGGCGCCGCACCTGCTCGGCCTCGGGACGCACCTCACCGTCGATCTGGCGGGGCGCGCGCGCCTCGGGCCGGACACGGAGCCGGTGACGGATCCTTCGGATCTTCAAGTCGATCCGGCGCGCGCCGCGACCTTCGCCCGCGCCGCGCAGCGCTTCCTCCCGCAACTCGAGACCGAGGACCTGCACCCGGATCAGGCGGGCATCCGGCCCAAACTCGCGCTCGATCGCTTCGCCGACTTCCACATCGCGCGCCGCGCGGAACTGCC
>CAIXAA010000039.1 GCA_903917305.1 uncultured Myxococcales bacterium
CCGCCGCCACGCCGCACAAACCCAAGACGCCGCCGCCGCTGCGCTTTGGCATCGACGTCCTGGGCACGCAGATCAACGGTCCGTCGCCGACGGATACCGACGATCCCGCGCCGCTCAAGGTCGGCGTGCCCACCGTGCGCACCGACGGCCAGCGCATCGTCGGCGAATTGATCGTCGGCAACCCGAGCGCCAAGCCGGTGCGCATCCTGGTGAATCCCTACGGCGGCGGTTTTCCCTACGGCGGCAGCACGCCGTTCCTGTTGCAGTTCGAGAACAACCAGAAGGTCGTGACCTACGTTGGCCCGCAGTTTCCGCCGCCTTCGCCGCCGTTCCAGATGACCGTGGTGTTTCCGCCCAAGGCGCAGGTTCTGTTCTCCATGGACATCGGCCTCGAGAACTACACCTGGCAGGGCGAGCCCGATGTGGGCCTGAAGTGGGGTTTCCATTTTGCGACGGCCAAGGCGCCGGAGGGCAAGCTCACGGTGCGCCTGCCGAAGTGCGCCACGCCGTCAGCCGATTCGCCGAGCAAGGCTGCGCCGTAGCTGCGCCACGAAACAAATCAACATCCGTCGATCTGCACTTCTTCGTTGACGTTAGGCGCGCTTGCGTGCCATATCCCGGCGCGGCCCAGGCCGTCGCCTTCCGGTGGCGGCCAGCCGCCCGCCTTTCGTGCGAAGGTCGTTCATGACCGTCAGCCGTTCTCTCGCGCCCCTTTGTTGCGCCATCCTGCTGGTCCTGTCCTGGGCCGCTCCATCCCGCGTCTACGCCGCCGACAAGGCTGGCGTCGCGATGACCATGGCGCAGCAGGCGGCCAAGGCCTTCCAGGCGGGCGATTACGACCGCGCGGCCGAGATGTACCTCAACGCCTTCCGTGCCTCGAACGAAGCGGACTACTTGTTCGGTGCGGCGCGCTCCTACCATGTGGGCGGCCATGATGACCGCGCGGCGGAGCTGTACCGCAAGTTCATGGAGACCGCCGGCGCCGATGCCGGCCGCGTGCAGAAGGCCAAGGAATACCTGGGTGCCATCGACGACAAGCGTGCGCTCGGGCTCATCTCCGATGCCGAGACGGCTGCGCGCAGCGAGGATTACCGGCTGGCAGCGTCGCTGTACCTGAGCGCGTGGCGGCTGGCGTCCGGCCGTTCGGAGCTGCTGCTCAAGGCGGCGGTGGCGGAGGACAAGGCGGGGCAGGCGGCGGAGGCCAAGGAGCACCTGGAGCAGTACCTCGCGCTGGCGCCGATGGACGCGGGCGACCGGCCGCAGGCGCAGGCGCGCCTGGAGGCGATTCGCCGCAAGCTCGCGCCGGCCCAGACGTCGCCGAAGATCGAGCCGAGCAAGCACGAAGCGCCCAAAGCGGAACCGAAGAAGTCCATCGTCCTCCAGGATCCGCAGCTTCCCATGGTGACGGCGCCGCAGCCCGAGGCGACGCCTTCGCGCTGGATGCCGTGGACGCTGACCGGCGGCGGCGTGGCGCTCATGGCGACCGGCGTGGGGGTGCTCCTTGGCGCGCAGAGTGATCTCGCGCAGTACCAGCGCGACACGGCCAAAGGTTCGGACGGCTTCGTGCGCGGGCTGACGTATGCGCAGGCGCAGTCGCGGGCTTCGTCCATCAACACGCGCGTCGGTGCGGCCGCTGCGGTCGGCGCGGTCGGCGTGGCGGCGGCGGGCGTGGGGACGTGGCTGCTGCTCAAGACGCCGGCGCACATCGCGGTCGGTCCCAGCTCCATCGACGTCACGGTGCGGTTCTGATGCCACAAAGCCTGCTGCGCATTCTGCCTTTGTTGTCACTGTGCGCGCTGGTGGCGTGTGCGCAGGTGCCGCCCGCCAGCGTGTTTGCCCCGCCGCTGGCCGATGTCGCCGCCGATGCGCCGCCCGCCGACCTCGCTGCCGCGCCGGACGCAGCGGACCAGACAGGAGACCAGGACAGCGCGGACGCGATCGACACGGCCGGCGACACGCTTGCCGCGGACGTCGAAGGCGAACTGCCCGCCGATGTTGCGCCCGACGCTGCCGCTGACGCGGACGCCGCCATCGCGCTGGACGACGTGCCGAGCGACGTGCAGGCGGCCGACGTGGCGCCGGACCTGCAAGCTGACGTTCCGGAGGCTCCGGACGTTCCGGCCGCGCCTGATGCCGCTGCCGATGCCGCGCCTGATGCCGCCGCCGATGCCGTGGCCGCCGCCGACGTTCCCGCGGACGATGCCGCCCCGGCCGACGACGCTGCCGCGCAGGCGGACGTCGGTCCCGATTTGGTCGCGGACGATGTCGCACCTGCCCAAGATGCCGCCACACCGGACGATGCGGTGGCGCCTGACGATGTCGCTGCGCCTCAGGATGTCATTGCGTCTCAGGATGTCGCTGCGCCGGAGGATGCGCTGTCCGATGTCGCGGCTGCCGACGCCGCCGTCGCGCCCGACGATGCGGCTGCCGTCGATGCCGCAGCCGATGCCGCAGCCGATGCCGCGCAGGACGCGGGCGCGGATGCCCTCGCCGGTCCGTGCGACGGCGCGACCGATGGCGCTGCTTGCGATGACGGCAACGCCTGCACCGGCAACGACAAGTGCGTGTCCGGCGCGTGTGCCGGCACCGCAATCTCGTGCGACGACGGCAACGCTTGCACGCAGGATGGCTGCGCGGCGGCGAGCGGTTGCACGACGGTCCTGCTCGACGCAACCGCCTGCAGCGACGGCAACGCGTGCACGACGGCCGACGTGTGCAAGGCGGGCGTGTGCACCGCGAAGCCCACGATGTGCGACGACGGCAACCCTTGCACGGACGACAGTTGCAATCCGATCACCGGCGCGTGCGCCAACGTCGCCAACAGCTTGCCGTGCAATGACGGCAACGCCTGCACC
>CAIXAA010000040.1 GCA_903917305.1 uncultured Myxococcales bacterium
CGGAAACTCGCGCTGCAGATCGAGCGCCAGCGCGACGCCGCGTTGCACCTCGTCCTGCGTCAACCCCTTGGCCAGACGCTGGTTTTCCGCCGCAGAGAAGTTCTCGATGCCGATGCTCCACACATGCAACCGGTGCCCATGCCGCGCGAATTCAGGCAGCAAAGGGCGCAGGCGCCCGGCTACGCGCAGCAGCTCGTCCAGGCGCGCGCTGACGCGAAACGTCGAGGGCGGCAGCGCGTGTTCGATCAGCGCGCGGAGAAACCCGTCCAATTGCGGCAACAACTGGGCGCCGCGCACCACGTAGTCGCGGTCGTGCAGCTGCCATGACGCCGTCGCCTCGGCGGCCAGGATCTGGCGCAGCGCCAGCTGCACCGCGCCGGTCTGCGGAATGCGCCCCGCGGGATCCGGCGTGCCGCAAAAGGCGCAGGCGTCGTGGCGCACAAAGCCACTCAAATCTAGCGATTCGTAAAGCGGATTCTGGGCGAGCGGACGCCGGTAGGCGCACAGCGGCCCGACCAGCACGTGCAGCAGCGGCCGGATGCGCAGGATGGCCTCGCCCACGACTTCGCTGTGGAAATCCGGCGTCAGCGTCTCCTCTGGACCCAGCTGCGCGTCGCGCACCGCCGCGCCGTCGAGACCGAGCCAGTCGCAAGTGTCCGCCAGCACGAAGCGCACATCGCCGTCCTGCACCGTTCGGAAGATCGCCAATGGCAGCGCGGCCTTCCATGTCTGCCACGTCTCCGGCGCGATCCGCTCGTTCACCAGCACGTGCGTGGGTTGGTGGCGGGCGAGGGCGTCCAGCAGCCGCGGGCGATCCGCGGGCTCCACGTCGCGCAGCAGGGCATCGTGGCCAGGCTCCTCAGCCAGCGCGACGCTGATGCGGTGCGTCGGCACGCCGAGAGTCGGCAGAAGCGCACGCAGAAAGGGGAAGTTCTCGTTGCGGAACGTGCGGTAGCGATCGGCGTGCGCCAGGTCCAGCAGCAGCAGGGTCTTGCCCATTCCACGCCTCTGGTGCCGTCGCACCGCCCGGGCAGTCTGCGCTGGCGCGGGCGGGTGGGCAAGCGCAGCGTGAGGCGCTACGGCGCCTTTGCCGCTTCGGGGGTGGCGAACACGTCGGCCCCGTCGAAGTGGGCGACGCGGACATAGGCGCCGGGCGGCGGCGGCAGCACGCCGATGGTCGTGGTGGTCACGTAGTCGCAGACGCCCGGATCCTTGGCGCGCGCGGCAACGATGTGCGGGAAGGAGGCGAACTCGTGAAAGGGCACGTCGCGCCTGAGGAAGAAGTAGCCAGCGCCGCCGAAGCAGCCGGTGCCGACCGTGCACCAGTCGCGCAATTCAGCCTTCGCGCTCAGGAACCGGGCGGCTTGGATCGTGCCGGTGGATGGGGCTGTGCCCAAGGCCCGCCAGGAAGGCTGCGCCGAAGCCAGCCAGAGCAGCGCGGCGCCGACCGGGAGCCAGCGCCGCCGCCAGAACTCGTCCACCGCGAGGCACAGCGCTGCCAGGAGCAGGGGCAGCGCCGGCAGGAGAAACCGCAGCTCCTTGTGGGGGACTGCGGCGTGCACGCCCAACAGCACCAGTGCCGGCAGCGCGAACAGGTCCGCGCCCTGCCGCCAGAACGTCCACAGCGCCGCGGCCAGCAGCAGCAGGGCCAGCGGGCCCAGGTGGCGCAGCGCTTCAGTCGCATAGAAGGTCGCAGGCTGCGTGCCCATCTGGGTCTGCAGCGCCGCGCCGTTCTCGAAATGCGCGTTCAGGTTGGCGATGGCGGAGTGCGCGAACTCCCCGTACGTCCACAGATCCAGCAGCCCGCCCAGCGCCAGCGTCACGCCCGCACCGCCCAGCAGCGCCAGCGCGCGCAGCCGCGGACCCGGCTGGGCGAGCGCGAACGCGGCAAAAGCCGGAATCAGCACACCGGTTTGCAGCCGCACCACCGTCGCCAGACCGAGCAGGGCACCGCAGAGGGCAAGATGGCGCAGCAGTGGTTGCCGCGTGAAGCGAGCGGCCGGGAGTGTGGCCAGCATCACGAGCGACATCGAAAAGGGCTCCGACAGGGGATGGCTCGTCGCCAGCACCAGCAGCGGCAGCAACCCCACGCTGAGCGCGCACAGCCACGCCGCGCGCCGGCCCGCGAGCAGGTCGCAGGCGCGCACGAGGTTCCACAGCCCCCAGAGAAACAGCAGCTTTTCAGCGAGGCGCACGGCCAGCAGCTGCTGCAGCGGATCCGAGACGCGCATCGCCTCGCACGCGCGCAGGATCCCCAGGATGCAACCTGGCAGCAGCCAGTTGCGCGTGCCGCGGTCGAACTCCCAGACCCGGAAGCCGTAGCCGTGCAGCGCGCGGAAGGGTGTTTCCAGGTACTGGTAGAGCTCGTCCGCGTGCAGCGGACCTTGCAGCGGCAGCGCGGACGCCAGGTGAACGAGCAGCACGCCGAGGGCGAAGATCCAGGTCGTCGGCTTGGCTCTCGGCAGGCGGATCACGGCGGGCCTTCGCGGCGGCAGCCGCGGCCGGAACTTAGAATAGGGACGCTGGCTTGGCAATGCGCGATGCACGGCGTCGACCTGCCACCTAGCCGTCCCCCCCATTCCCCGCTACTGTACCGCCAGCGCGCCCAACGGCGCCCGAAGCGTCATGTACATCCTCGGCTTCAACTGCTACGCCCACGCCGCCGCCGCCTGCCTGCTCAAGGACGGCGTGCCGATCGCCGCCGTCGAGGAGGAGCGCCTCAACCGCATCAAGACCTACGGCGATTTCCCCACGCAGGCGATCCGCTACTGCCTTGCCGAAGGCGGCATCACGATGGACGACGTCTCGCACGTCGCCTTCCACTGGTCCGCCGTGCACGGCATGGGCCGCCGCCTGGTCCAGGTCGCCCGCAACCTGCTGACCGCCAAGCAGATGTATGGTTCGCATGCGTCCAAGTGGTTCGATATTGCTGCGGTGCAACATGAACTGCGCCGCCAGTTTCCGACGCGCGGCCTGCTGCCTCCCTACACCTTCACGCGCGTCCACCACCACGTCAGCCACGCCGCAAGTGCTTTCTTCGCCTCGCCTTTTGACGACGCCGCGATCCTGACGATGGATGGCACCGGCGAGGTGGCGTCGACCACGCTCTCGGTCGGGCAGGGCACGCGCATCCGCCAGCTGCAGGAGGTCGACTACCCGCATTCGCTCGGCTTTCTCTTCGTCGCCCTGACGCACTACCTGGGGTTTCTGCCGGAGAGCGACGAGTACAAGCTCATGTCGCTGGCCTCCTACGGCGAGCCGACCTTCGAGCGCGCGTTCCAGGAGATCATCGCGCTCCTGCCCGATGGCGGGTTTGCCGTGGATCTCAGCTACTTCGGCTATCCGCAGGGCATTCGCACGCCGTGGGTGTCGCAGAAGTTCATCGACCGCTTCGGTCCGTTGCGCCAGAAGGGCGAGCCGATCGAGCAGCGCCACATGGATCTGTCGCGCGCCTTGCAAAAGCGGTTGGAGGACACGGCGTTGCATCTCGCGCGCCACCTGCACGAGCGCACGGGCGCGAAGAACCTGTGCCTGGCGGGCGGCGTGGCGCTCAACTCCGTGATGAACGGCCGCCTGCTCCGCGAAGGGCCGTTCGAGCAGCTGTTCATCCCGCCGGCCGCCCACGACGCCGGCTGCTCGATGGGCGCGGCGCTGTGGGTGCACCATCAGAAGCTTGGGAATCCGCGTGGGTTCGTGCTGCGCGACGCAGCGCTCGGGCCGTCCTTCTCCGATGCGCAGTGCCTTGCTGCACTGCAGCAATCGGGGCTGGCGTTCGAGCGCTTGGACGACGCCGATCTGTTCTTTCGCACCGCACAATGGCTCGAAGCCGGCGGCGTCGTCGGGTGGTTCCAGGGCCGCGTCGAACTCGGTCCGCGGGCGCTGGGCAACCGCAGCATCCTGGCCGACCCGCGCCGCGCGGACATGCAGGACATCTTGAACGCCAAGGTGAAACACCGCGAAGGCTTTCGTCCTTTTGCACCTTCCGTGCTGGCGGAGCAGGCCCACGACTGGTTCGATTGCCCGGTCGAGTCGCCGTTCATGCTCCTGGTGGTCCCGGTGCTGCCGGACAAGCGGTCGCTCATTCCGGCCGTCACGCACGTGGACGGCACCGCGCGCATGCAGACCGTGCGCCAGCAGGACAACCCGCGCTATTGGCAGTTGATTCATGCCTTTGGCCAGCGCACCGGCGTGCCGCTCCTGCTCAACACCAGCTTCAACGTCATGGGCGAACCCATCGTCTGCACGCCGCGGGACGCCATCCGCTGCTTCGGCGCCACCGACATCGACCACCTCGTGATCGGCAACTACGTCTGCTCCAAGAGGCCGGCCGCATGAGGCGTGCCCAGATCCTGCTGGCGGCGCTGGGCGTTTTCGCTGTCGCGCTGGTCGCTTCCATGGCCCTGGCGCCGACCGAACCGCACATGCAGGACGACGCCGTCAGCCACCTGCTGCGGGTCAAGGACTGCCTGCTGGGCAACGGCTGCTACCTGCGCCTGGGACCGTTCTCCGGCCAGTCGGTGGTGGGCGTGTCGCACGGCGCCGCGATCCTGCACCTGCTCACGCTGGTGTGGGGGCTCGGCGGCGGCGCCGCGCAGTGGTACTTGCTGGCGGCCGTGACGCACGCGCTGGGCGCGATGCTGCTGTTCCTGCTGACCATGCGCTGGTTGCGGCCCGGGATCCTGCCGGCGCTGGCCATCACGCTCCTGTGCCACCAAGGCTCGATGGCGTGGGTGCTGCCGGAGACCATCTCGAATCCCGCCCTGCTGCCGCTGCCGTCCGCACTCTTGTGCGCCGCGGCCTATGGCTATTTGCAGTCGCACAAGCTCCGCCACCTGCTGGCTGCGGCGCTGGCCGTCGGCCTGGGCATCCAACTGCACCTGACGTTCCTGTTCCACGTGCCCACGCTCCTGCTGCTCGTGCTGCTGGCCCGACCGCCGCGGCGGCTGCGGCACCTCGCCCTGGCGCTGGGCACGATCCTGGCGTCGATCGCCCTGGTGTCGCCAGCGATGCTGCAGGACGTGCAGCCCAGCCTCGCGTTCCTGACCTCCGGCGGCGGCCGCGATCACCTCCTGCAGGGCCGGCTTGGGCCGCCGCTGCTGCTGGCGACGGCCGGGCTGTTGGCCGCTGGGCTGCTGCTCCTCCAGCGGCGGCGCACAGGCCAGGTCGATCGCTTCTTTCTGCTGCTTTTGCTCGGTTTCGTGCCGATCCAGGTCGTGCTGCTGGCCCTCGCGCCGCCGGGCCAGGCCTACTACAACGCGCCGTTCATCGGCGGTTCGCTGCTGCTCTGTGCCGCCTTGCCGCTGCTGGCGCTGGACCACTTTGCGCCGGTGGGGTGGCGCGCGTTGCGCCAGAACGGCCTGCCGTGGAAGCCTTTGCGCCTCGCGCACCTGCTGGCGTGGCTGCTGCTGCTCGTGTTGGTGTTGCAGGGCCAGGTGCGTGCGCTGCGGCAGCGCGGCGAGCACGGCTCCGCGTCGGACTCGCTCGCGGCGGAGCACCTGCCCATGCGCGCCGCCGCCGGTCTCGCCCAGCATTTTGGTGCGGCGCAGCATTGGACCGTCGCCGACTTCCTGCGGCACCTGCGCGGTGCCAGCGGCGATGTCGGCGAGCTGCTCGGCGCCATCGCGTATTACCTGCCGGGGCAGCGCGCCGTGCCGACGCGCACGGCGGCGCAGCAGGACATCGTGCCGGTGCGTGTCGCCGCGCGCGACGTGCCCCAGACGCTGCCGCCGGGCTGGCTGGAGCTGAACCGCACGGCGCAAAGCAGCGTCCTGACGCTCGCCTACGCGCCGTGGCTGGACTGGGACCACTACCTGGTGTGCCGGCGCCAGCGCGCTGAGGCGCACCCGTGCCAGTGGCGGCAGGCCGATTACCAGCGCCGAGTCGTGAAGATCCACCCGGACGACCAGACGCTGTGGGCGGCGCAGCGGCAGTTCACGCTCGAGGTGTTCACGGCGGAGCAGGGTTGCGCGCTCTTTGGCGTGCGCGTGCCGCTGCGGGTGCCGGCGAACGCCGCGCCGCGCACGCTGCTGTTGCCCGGGCTTGGCTTTGACAGTCGGACCTGCACGGCGGAGATCGCGGCGGTCGCGGGCGTGGCGCACCGCGGCGGGCTGCCGGCTCGCTCCGTGGAGCTGCTGCCGGGAGCGGTCGAGCAGGTGGGCGAAGTGCTGCTGGTGCTCGATTCGTGCGTGCCGACGCAGCGCATCAGTCCGCTCTACCGGCCGCCGGCGCTCATCGAACTGGACGCGCCCAGCCGCGACCTGTTCGCCAAGGCAGCGGGGACCAAGGCGGCGGCGATGCCGGTGCTGCCGGAGCGCGAGCTGCAGGCGTTTGCTGGCGGCACTGTCGTTGCGATGCAGCGGCAGCCGGTCGGGGACGCCGAGCGCGAGCCTACGGCACCGCTCTGGTATGCGCTTGCGCTGGCGGTGGGGATGGTGCTTGCGCTAGGTACGGCGGCGGGGTGCGTTGCGTGTACGCTTGCCGGAACCGGAGCCGGAACCCGAGCCGGAGCCCGAACCCGAGCCGGAACCGGCACCGGAACTGGAGCCGGAACCGGAGCCGGAGCTGGCTCGGGCTAAGCGTGGCGCTTGCTTCCGGTCGGATGGGAACGACCGCAGGTCTTGGTGACACGTTTGGCAGGCCCAGCGGTGCCGTGCACGCCGCGTCCTCCCGCCGCCGCGCTTGACGCCTTCGCCCAACAAGCGTTCTCTGAGAAAAGGCTCCACACCCGCGCGCCAGCCTCCCTGAGCGCGCTCCTGCGAGGTCGTCATGGACCGACGCACCTTCTCCAAGCTCGCGACCGGCGGCCTCGGCGCCTTGCTGCTCTCCAGCCTCGGCCTGCCGCTGCGTGCCGCGGAGCGCGTCGAAAAGGTCCGCCGCAGCAACGACGAGTGGCGGCGCATCCTGACCCCAGAGCAGTACAACGTGCTGCGCGAGGAGGGCACCGAAGCGCCGTTCTCGAGCCGCCTCAACGACGAAAAGCACAGCGGCCTGTTCCTGTGCGTGGCCTGCGATCTCGCGCTGTTCCTTTCGCAGTGCAAGTTCGACAGCGGCACCGGCTGGCCGAGCTTCTGGGCCGCCCTGCCCGGCCACCTGGAGACCAAGCTCGACGACGGTGCCGGCGCGCCACGCAGTCTGCGCCATGCTCACGGTCTTAACGGCGGCAGCGAAGCCTAGCAGCGCCAGAGCGATCGGCGGGATAAGGCCGGCGTAAGGACGCAGCGCGTCAACCACGCCTGAGAGATCTCCGGCCAGGCTGCCGAGCGCCGGCAGCACGTCTTGCGCGAGGGCGTACTCGAAGCCCTTCAGCGAGCCGGTGAACGCCTCCCA
>CAIXAA010000041.1 GCA_903917305.1 uncultured Myxococcales bacterium
CGCGATCTCAAGCCGGAGAACGTGATGCTGGTGCGCAACCCGGCGCACGCGGACTTCGTGAAGATCCTGGACTTTGGTCTGGCCAAGGTGTCCGGCGTCGACGATCCGTACACGATTCACAGCCAGCGCGACATCTTCGGCACGCCGTTCTACATGAGCCCCGAGCAGATCCGCGCCGGCGAGATCGACCACCGCTCCGACGTCTACGCCGTGGGCGCGCTGATGTTCCGCATGCTGACGGGACGCTACGTCTTCGGCACCGAACTGAATACATTCGATATCTTGAAAGCGCACCTGATGGAGCCGGTGCCGGCGATGGCCGACGTCGCGCCCGATGCGCACGTGGCGCCGATGCTGGAGCGCATCGTGCGGCGCGCGCTGGAGAAGGAGCCGGCGGATCGCTTCCAGTCGATGGGCGAGCTGGCCGCGGCGCTGGCGGCGGGGCAGCGCGCGGATTTCGATGAGGAAAAGGCGGCGCAGGCTGCGGCACCGGGTCCGGCTCCGGCTCCTGCGGCGGCTCCGGTTCCGGCTCCGGCTCCGATTCCGGTTCGGGATCCGGCGCGCGAGTCGGGGCCGGTCTCGCGCACGACGCGCTCGATGCTGCAGGCCGAACCGGCGGAGGACGAGGAGGCCATGGGCCGCCGCGCGCGCCAGCAGGAGCAGCGACGCAACCTCTTGTTCGTGCTGGTGCTTCTCGGTCTGGCGACCGCGCTGGTCGCGGCGCTGTCGGTCGGGACCAACGGGTCGCGCGGCGACGAGGCGGAGCCGAACGACACGCCGCAGCAGGCCAACGTGCTGGGACCGGAGCGCACTGCGCGCGGGGTGATTGGCCGGCGTCGCTCCCCAGAAGCTGGAGATCGCGATTGTTTTCGCCTGCCACCGCTGCGCGCCGACGACGACCTGACGATCCGCGTCGATGGCGTGCCGACGATGGATCTCGGCGTGTCCCTGCACGGCGCGGATGGCGAGGCTCGCTATTCCCTGTCGCATCGCGGGGTTGGACAAGGCGAGCTGCTGCGCTACCTCGACACCCGCACGCCGCTGCAGACCGTGTGCATCGCGGAGCACAAGGAGCCGACCGCCGTTGCCAGCGAAAGCCTGAGCGATCAGTACACGTTGCATGTCGACATCGCCAAGCGCCCGCCGAACGCGGAGCGCGAGCCCAATGACAGCGGTGAAGGCAATGAACTCAAGACCGGTGCGGCGCTGGTCGGCAGCCTCGATGGGCTGGGCGACACCGACCTGTTCACGCTGGAACCCGTCGCCGATCACCGCATCGTGCGCGTCGAGGTGGAACTGCAGCCTTCCTGCGCACTTGGCGACGTGCGCATGGCGCTGTACGACGATGCTGGCCGCATGCTGGCGACCCGGCCGCTGCAGCCAGGCGAGATCCGCGGCGCGCTGACCTTCGTGGCCGAGGGCGATCAGGTCCCGGTGCGCCTGGAGCTGCGCCGGCCGCACGCGCTGCCGCAGTCGGCGGGTGGGCTGGGCGAGGTGGCGTACACGGTGCGCTACTCGCAGTCGGATCTGGTCGAACAGTCCGAGGTCGAGCCCAACGACACGGAAGCGACCGCGACGCCTCTGGTTTCAGGTGCGTGGACGACGGGCACGGCGGAAGATGCGGCTGGCGTCGATTGGCTGTCGGTGGCGGGCGGCGATGCAGCGCTCAGTCACCTGCGCATCCAAGCCGTGGCGCCGGCGGGGCAGGCATTCGCCCTGCTGGTGCGCGATGCCGGCAAGCAGGTGGACGTGCGCCAGGTCCAGGTGACCGACGCGGCCAGCCAGGATCTGCGCGTGACGGGCTCTGGCGATGGGTTCCTGCTGCGGATCACGCCGCTGGACGCCGTGAGCGGTCGCCGGTCCAAGCCGGGTCCGGGCGCGCACTACCGCATCCGCGTGCGCTACGAGCGCGACGCGCCGCCCGCAGCTCCTTGATCACAGGCTGAAGAGATTGATCAGACGCCGAGCGCCAGGCGGCGCGCGAACTTCTCGTCGTGGCCCACGGCGCGAATGCGCGCGGCGGCGCTGGCGATGTCGTAGGGGACGCGCATGTGCGCCATGCCCTTGCTCTCGGTGTCGTAGATGACAAAGCACGCGTCCGGATTGCGGTCGCGCGGCTGGCCGACCGAGCCGACGTTGGTCAAGTAGCGGCGCCCCTTGACGTATTCGTAATGCCCAGTAACGTCGCGAACCTTGCGGCCGTTGTACTCGTAGCACGTGGTCAAGTGGCTGTGGCCGATGAAGTTGTGGCCGTAGAGACCGACCTTCATCCGCGTGAGCGCCTCGGCCTCCTCGTTGCGCACCACGTAGTAGAAGCTGGACGGCATGATCGGCGCCGCGTGATAGAAGCCGAGATCGAGCTCCGTGCGCTGGTGCGTGTACGGCAAGGCATAGAGCCAACGGAAGTTCTCGTCCGTCAGCTCTTCGCGCGACCAGTACAGCACGTGCTTGGCCGACTCGTAGTAGTAGTCCGCGTCCATCACGCCGACGGTCGCCGCGTCGTGGTTGCCCATGAGGACGACCTCGCAGCGCTCCCGCAGCAACTCGCAGCATTCATTGGGATTACCGCCGTAGCCAACGACGTCGCCGAGGCAGATGATCTCGTCGACCATCTCCAGGTCGCAGCGGTCCATGACCTTGCTGAGCGCCTGGATGTTGGCGTGGACGTCGCTGATGATGGCGATGCGCATCGGGCCTCCGGCAGGCATGAGCCTCCTTGCGCACCATACGGCTAGAGGCACGCGGCGGCAAGGATCTCTTGGGCCAGCTTGACCGGTTCTGCTGCCGGATTGACGCCCGCGGCACCCCGTGCGACGTTCCCGGGTGCACCACCAAGCGAGGCATGTTCTTCATGACGCGACCCGCCATCGGCTCTCCCGCCCCCGACTTCGACCTGCCCGCCGACGACGGATCGCGCGTCCGCCTCGCCGATCTGCGCGGCAAGCCGGTCGTGCTGTACTTCTACCCGCGCGACGAGACGCCCGGCTGCACCACCGAAGCCTGCGACTTCCGCGACGCGCGCAGCGCCTGGCAGGAGGCCGGCGCCGAAGTCCTCGGCGTCAGCGCCGACTCGATCGCCGCGCACGTCAAGTTCCGCGCCCACCACAGCCTGCCGTTCCGCCTGCTGTCCGACCCCGACCACACGGTCATGGGCGCGTACGGCGCCTGGGGCGAGAAGGTGCTGTACGGCAAGCACTCCGTCGGAGTCATCCGCTCGACCTTCCTCATCGACAAGGACGGCCGCATTGCCGCACTCTGGCCCAAGGTCAAGGTCGCCGGCCACGTCGAGGCGGTCTTGAAGGCGCTGCAAGGCTTGAAGTAAGGAGTCGAACGATGACGGATTTTGCGGCAACGGGTCGCCTGGCGACCTGGGATGGCACGGCGCCGGACCTGCGCGGGTGGAGCGACGCGGAGATCCTGGACGGCCTGCACCAGCTGGGCATCGACACGGACCGCGAGCGCTTTGCCACGCTCTGCCAAGGCGTGGAGATGCAGTCGAGCGTGGAAGACACCTGGCTGGAACAGCTCAAGATCCAAGAGGAAGGCCTGCAGGTCTTTGTCTGGATGTCCGTCGAGGAGCTGTGGGAGCGCTGGCGCATCCCCGTGTGGCCCAAGGACCGGCTGGCGCGCATGTTCATGTACCTGGTCGACTCGGATTACTCGGTGGAATGGGCGGATCGCTTCCACGCGCCGACGGCGAACGAGGTCATGGACGCGCTGGACGCCTACCTGGGCCAGCCGGACAAGGGCTTGCCGGCGCTGGAAGAACTGGTCGAGATGCTGGGCATGCCGGCCGTCGCGTGGCCGTCCAAGATGCTCGAAGCCATGACCGAGTGGTCGGAGATCGGCAACCTGACGCTGGCGCAGCGCGGCGGCGACTTCATGGCGCGGATGCTGGGTCACGGCCACGCGCTGGCGTTCCTGGCGGCGGCGCTGGTGTCGGCGCGGATGCTGGATCGCGCGCAGAACGCGGCGCTCGAAGTGCCGATGGACGCGCCGTTGGCAAAGGGTTTCGACGAGTTGGTCGGCTACCTCAGCCTCGCGGCCGGCGATGCCATGGTCGGCGATCACTGGCTGCGCAAGGCCGACGCGGCCTCGAACCTGCGCAAGAGCGAGATGACGTTCGCGGCCGAGGCGATCCGCGACTACTTGAAGAACCGGCGCACTGGCGCCGTGGACGATGCCGCGCCGGTGCCCGACCCGATGCGCGCCGCCGCCAAGCAAGCGGCCGCGCAAGCCTGCTACTACGCGTTCATGGCGTTTGCCGGAAATGCGCAGCCGGGCGGCATGTAGGCGCTATTCTTCCTGTTCCGCCTCATCGTCCTGGTCTTCGCGGGCGCGCGCGCTCTCGATCTTGGTCGGCGCCGCGAGATCGCCGACGAGCCCGCGCACGACCACGCTCGCCGCGACCATGCCGAACACCGAGGTGACGAACACCGCGGAGCCTTCGATGAGGTTGCGCGTGGCGCAGGAATGCATGTCATTCTCGCCGGATGGGCAGATGCACTGGAAGCCGTCCTCGCCGTCCCAGCCGGGCGGCAGCGGCATCCGGCGCGACTCCCGCGAATACACGACCGTCACGCCGCTCTCGATCGTGTGCCGCTTGGGGCTGACCTCCGGCCAGTCGTAGCGGCGCCGCAGCTGCTTGCGCAGCGCCCGCGCCAGCGGATCCGTGTGCGTCTGGTACAGGTCGGCGACGTCCACCGCGGTCGGGTCGAGCTTGCCGGCCGCGCCCATCGACGACACGATCGGAATGCCCAGCGTGCGGCAGCGGTCCATCAGGTGCATCTTCGCGGAGACATTGTCGATCGCATCCACGACGTAGTCGGGCGGGTCGGACGCCGGCAGCAGCTCCTCGGCGCTCACCGCGGAGTAGAACTGTTGCACGGCGCGCACTTCGCATTGCGGGTTGATGAGGCGGACGCGCTCCGCCAGCAGCGCCGCCTTCGGCTTGCCCGTCGTGCCTTGCAACGCCTGGATCTGGCGGTTGACGTTGGTCGCGCACACGACGTCGAAGTCGCACAAGGTCAAGCGGCCGATGCCGCAGCGCGCCAGGCCCTCGGCGGCGAAACCGCCGACGCCGCCCAAGCCAAAGACGACGACGTGCGCGCCTTCCAGGAGGTCGAAGCCCGGCTCGCTGACGAGGCGCACGAGGCGGTCGAAGCGGCGCTGGCCGGAGCGCGAGCGCGGTGGGCGCGTCGCCGGGGTGTCCATGGTCATTCTGCCGCCTGCGCGCCGCATCCGTGCGGCGGGTCGAGTCGATACAACATCTGCGCGTTGCGCGCGAGCTGGGCCGCCAGCTCCGCACGATCGACGCCGCGCCACTGCGCGACCTGCGCCGCCAAATCCAGCAACTTCACAAAACTTTCCGGGTAGCTGAGGTCGTGCAGCGGCCAGTCGGTCTCCAGCACGAGGCGGTCCGCGGCAATCGCCTGCACGAGCGCCGCGCGCCGCACGGGGTCCTCGCGCGGCTCCAGGCTGATGCCCATGTGCAGCCCCAGCGCCTCGTACTCCCGCACCAGCTCCGGCGCGCCCGAAAAGCGATGCACCACGCCGCCCTGCGGCAGCGGTCCCTGGCGCAGCACCTCGAGCGCGTGCCCGTGCCAGCCGACGATGTGCAGCATGACCGGCAACTTGCGCTGGGCCGCCAGCCCGAGGCCGCGCGCCAGCCACGCCTGCTGCTCCGCAGCGGGAAACACGTCGCGCACACGCCTGTCCACGCCAATCTCGCCCAGCGCGACGATCGCGGCGCCGTCCAGCTCGGCCTCGAGCGCGTGCCAGGCCGCCTCGCGCGCAGCAGCGTCGGCAGCCGCGGCCAGCCATTCGGGATGCAGGCCGATCGCGCGCCGCAGCAAGGGCTCCGCCGCGCACAGTTCGCGACTGCGGGCAAAGCGCTCCGGCCCATAGCCGGCCACGACGGCGCCCCGCCAGCCCGCCGCGCGCAGGTCGCGCAACTGCGCCAGGACGGTCAGTTCATCGGCTTGCGGATCATCGAGATGGGCGTGCGTGTCGAACAAGGTCAGCAACCGCACAAGGCCTTGTCGGGGCAGCAGTCGCCGATCTGGTTGCAGATCGTGTCGCAGTAGCAGTAGCCCGTGTTCGACTGGGCGCCACACGCGCCGGAGCAGGAGTTGGCCGACGCGCCGCAGGAGGTCACGCCGGCGCAGCCGACCACGCCGAAGTCGGCGCAGCAGTCGCCCAGCGTCGTGCAAACGCTGTCGCACCAACAGCTTAGTGCGGACTTGGTGCCGCAGTAGCCGACGCACGATCCCGCGGGAGGAGCCTTGCAGGAGCCGGAGCTGCCGTCGGCCGATGTCATGCAAGTGGTTCCCGCACCACAGGTTTGCACAGTCGACCAGCCGCCCCACGCCAGGCTCGCGGTGACTGCGGAGCAGTTGTTCGCGCCGTCGCAGGTCGGGCTGCCGGTGCGCTGCTGCAAGTCCGCTCCGGAGCACTGGAATTGCGTCACGCTTGGCTGACCGCTGCACGGGCTGCCCGCTGCCTTGGGGAACTTGGCCGCGACATCGCAGCACTCGCCGCCGGCGCATCCGCACAGCCCCATGAAATCACTGCAGCAATCGCCGAGCTGGCTGCACACCGCGTCGCAGTAGCAGGTGCCGTTCGCGGACTTCGTGCCGCAGGAGCCGCCGCAACTGCCGATGGGGCCGTTGGGTTCGCACGTCGGCATCTGCGCGCCGGCCGTCGCGACACACTTGGTGCCGCCGCCGCACGTCTGCAACGTGGCCCACGGGCCTTGCGTGGCATTGGCCGTGCTGCAGCCGGCCGGGCTGGCGCCGTCGCAGCCCGGCAGCGTGTCTCGCTTCTGGATGTCCGCGCCGCTGCACTGGAATTCCGTGGCCAGCGGCGCGGTCGAGCAGGCGGCGCCGGCTGGCATCGTGCTGTTCGACCCGAGGTCGCAGCAGGCGCCGGAGACGCAGCAGCCGGGCGTGGGGTTCGTCACGCACAACCCGGCAATCAGGTTGCAGGTCGAGGGCTTGCACGGGTCGCCGCTCGCTGGGCAGTCGGTGTCGCTCTTGCAGCAGCCGGACTGCGCCTTGCCCTTGCATGTGCCGTCCGTGGCGCAGATATCGCTGAACGTGCAGGCATTTCCATCGTCGCAGTAGGTGCCGGCGTTGGCCGACCACGCCAGGCCGTTCTGCAGCGGCGCGCAGACCTTGCAGGGTTCGCCCTCGGCGGACACGCCGTCGAGCACGCAAGCGCCGTCGACGAAGCAGTAGCCGGGCTTGAGCTCCCCGCCGCACTCGCCGGTCTTGGCGTCGCAGGCGCCCTTCTGGCAGAGCGAGGGCGCGGGACAACTCTTCGGAACAATGCTGCAAGCGCCCGTCTGGACATTGCAGGTGTCCGTCGTGCACGCGTTGTTGTCGTTGCAGTCCGAATCCGCGCTGCAGCAGCCCATCTTCTTGGTGGTCGTGCAAAGTCCGGTCGATGCATCGCATTTGGCGACGTCGCAGGCGCCGGACGCCGGGCATTGGCTGTCGTTCGCGCAACAACCGGGCGCCAAGGACCAGCCGGTCGCGAGCACCATGGCGTCGCAGCGCTTGCAGGCGCTCTGGTCGGACAGGGCGCCGTCGCCCCAACAGGCGCCATCGATGAGGCAGAAGCCCGCGAGCAAGCCGTGGCTGCAGCCCTTGCCCGGGTCGCAGTCATCGGCGGTGCAGGCGAGCCCGTCGTCGCAGCTTGCTGCGCTGCCGGCGCAGGTGCCGCCCGTGCAGGTGTCGCCGGCGGTGCAGGCGTTGCCGTCGCTGCATGCGGCGCCCTCGGCGGCGGTGGCCAGCTGGCAGCATCCGGCCTGGCAGGTCGCGATCTGGCAAGCCTTCGCTGCGTCGCCCGGCAATGCGGGGCAATCGGCGTCGGTGGTGCACGCGGCCGAGGTGCAGGCGGAGCCAAGGTCCACGGCCGCAGGAGCGTCGCCGGCGTTGGCGTCCGCGAAGGAACCGACGACGTCCTTGTCGGCCACGGCCACGTCGGGCTTGACCGCGGGGACGTCAGGCTGGGACTTGCCGATGTCCTTTGCGGAGTTCTGGAGGATGTCACTCGAGAAGTGCGCACCGACCGCTGGGAGCTGGCTGCCGCCGCCGAGGGTGCCGCTCTCGACGCCGTAGTTGCCGCAGCCGCCGAGCAGGAGGACGGCACAGAGGTCCGCCATGGCGGCAAGGCCGCGCGCACGGAGCCAGCGGCGCGGTTCGCGCAAGGGCGTGGTCATGGGCGTGTGCATCCCCCGGGCCGGTTGGGCCCCCAGTTGCCATTGGGATCTGAACTGTTGCAGCGCCAATGCCCCTCAGCGTCCGGCTTCGGATGCATGAGTGTAAGGGATCTTGGCGCCGGGATGCCAGAGAAAACCGTCACCTTTGCCGCGCAACCCTGGCCGCTGCCGATGCATTGTCGGCAGCGGGACCTCTTGGGGCCTTGACAAGGCGCCTGACGGCGCGGATCCTCGCGGCCCCTTTGGCACCTTCGCCCGGAGACTAGCATCCCATGAACGATTTCACCTTCACCAGCGAGTCCGTGACCGCCGGCCATCCCGACAAGGTCGCAGACCAGATTTCCGACGCCATTCTCGATGCTTTGCTTGCACAGGACCCGCGTTCGCGCGTGGCGTGCGAAACGCTCGTGACCACGGGCATGGCGCTCATCGCGGGCGAGATCACGACCGACGGCTATGTCGACATGCCGACGGTCATTCGCCAGACCATCGCCGAGATCGGCTACAACGACCCGCGCGACCACTTCGACGCGAGCACCTGCGCCGTGCTCACGACGATCGGCAAGCAGTCTTCGGACATCAGCCAGGGCGTCACCGAGGGATTGGGCCTGCACTCCGAGCAGGGCGCGGGCGACCAGGGCCTGATGTTCGGCTACGCCTGCGATCAGACGCCGGAGTTGATGCCGCTGCCGATCATGCTGGCCAGCAAGCTCACGCGCCGCCTCGAGGATCTGCTGCACGCCCAGACGCTGCCGTGGCTGCGCCCGGACGGCAAGAGCCAGGTCTCGGTGCGCTACGTGGACGGCCAGCCGGTCGCGATCGATGCCGTCGTGGTCAGCACGATGCACTACGACTCCGTGCGCTATGCCGACCTGCGCGAGGACGTGATCAACCACGTCATCAAGCCGGTGATCCCGGAGCACCTGCTGCACGCCGGCACGCTGTACCACATCAACCCGACCGGCAAGTTCGTCGTCGGCGGCCCCCACGGCGACTGCGGTCTCACGGGCCGCAAGATCATCGTCGACACCTACGGCGGCTGGGGTCGGCACGGCGGCGGCGCGTTCTCCGGCAAGGACCCGTCCAAGGTCGACCGCTCGGCCGCGTACTTCGCCCGCTACGTCGCCAAGAACATCGTCGCGGCCGGCCTGGCGCGCGAGTGCGAGCTGCAGGTCTCCTACGCCATTGGCGTGGCGCGCCCCACCAGCGTGCGCGTGTCGTGCAACGGCACCGAGTCCATCGACCCGTCGCGCATCGAGAAGGCCGTGATGGAGACCTTCGATTTCCGCCCAGCGGAGATCATCCGCCACCTGGATCTGCTGCGGCCGATCTATCGCCTGACGGCAGCGGGCGGCCACTTCGGCCGCTCCGAGCCGGAACTGACGTGGGAGCGCACCGACGCCGTCGATCGCTTGCGCGGCGCTGCAGGGCTCTAGCAGCCTTGACAGCGATGCCCGGCGCTCCGCGCCTTGACACAGAAGACACAGTCGCGTAGCCTTTTCGGCCCCGCCGATCGTGCGGACCGCCCGTGATGAAGAGGACACAGCCATGAGCCTGACCAAAGAGACCGACCACATTCGCCACCAGGACGTGCCGCACCAGTGGCACATCGTTGACTTCAATGACGTCGTGCTCGGTCGCGCCGCCGTGAAGATCGCGGACGTGCTGCGCGGCAAAGACAAGCCGACCTACACGCCGAATGCGGACACCGGCGATTTTGTCATCGTCATCAACGCGGCCAAGCTCAAGCTGACCGGCAACAAGATGGACGACAAGATGTACCGGCACCACACGCAGTTCATGGGCGGGCTCAAGTCCTTCCCGGCTCGGCTCTACTTGCAGCGCAACAGCGAAGAAGCCATTCGCCGCGCGGTGTGGGGCATGCTGCCCAAGGGGCCGCTCGGCCGCCGCATCATCAAGAAGCTCAAGGTCTATGCCGGCGCGACGCATCCGCACGCCGCGCAGAATCCCACCGCTCTCGCGCTGTAAGCAGCCGGTCGCGCTGACAAGAACCCTCGTTCGGAAAAGGTTGAAGCATGGCAACGACTCGTCGCGTCACTGAATCGAATACTCCCGCCAAGCGCTGGTACGCCACCGGTCGCCGCAAGGAAGCCACGGCGCGCGTCTACCTGGCCTCGGGCACGGGACGCATCCTCGTCAACGGTCGTGAGATCACCGAGTACCTGCGTCGCCCGGCGCTCGAGATGCTGGTTGGCCAGCCCTTCGAGGTCATCGAGCGCAAGGACCAGTTCGACGTGCTCGCCACCGTGCGCGGCGGCGGTCTGGCCGGTCAGGCGGGCGCCATCCGCCACGGCATCGCCCGCGCGCTGACGGTCTGCGAGGCGGAGCTCCGCTCCCCCCTCAAGCAGGCCGGCATGCTGACCCGCGACGCCCGCGCCAAGGAGCGCAAGAAGTACGGCCGCGCTTCGGCCCGCGCCCGCTTCCAGTTCTCGAAGCGTTAAGTCACCACCGGGCAGCGTGGCCGCTTGCGACGGCGCTGTCAGGGATGGCTGGGTAGCTCAGCTGGTTAGAGCGAGCGACTCATAATCGCTAGGTCGAGGGTTCAAGTCCCCCCCCAGCCACTCCTACCGAACCGAGCATTTGCGTGCTCGGTTCGGCGTTTTTGGACCAGGCGTTGCTGCACCTGGCGCCGCGCATCGACCTTCGAGCGGCGTGCCTCGCACTTGCGCGCAGGTCCAGTTCACCGTCCCCGGACTCGCCCTCTCCATCACACGCAGCACGGTGCGGCTCGCGCGCCAGGAACCGCCCAGCTGCCCGTCCGCCGCCGGCGAGACGCGCTCGAGCGCGATGCCCGGCTTGGCCTTGGGCCACGGCCGCTTGCGGTACCAGTGCACGACATCGACGAGCTGCTTGCGCCAGCGCAGCTCCAG
>CAIXAA010000042.1 GCA_903917305.1 uncultured Myxococcales bacterium
CGATCACCGCGATCTGCGGCAGCGCCAGCACGATCTTGCCCAAGCGCTGCGTCAGGTGCGGCGCATCCAGCTCGGTGAGCTGCTGATCCTCGGCCAACGCGGCATCCGCGGCGAAAACCGCCAGCTTCCAGCTGTGTTCCTGGACCACGGGAGCCGCAGCGACGGCATCGGCCTTGGCAGCGACCGGCGCCGCAGACCGGCGACAAGCAGCCGTGAGCAGCAGGGCTAACACCGCGACATGCATGGAGCGCAACCTCCTCGCCCGCTTCAGCGGGAGAGGGGGACGGCGCGAAGCGCCAGGGGGTGAGGGCCGCCCCGTCACGGCGCGCCTCCACCGATCACCGCATCGGCCAGCACCACCAGGTGGCTCGTCGCCCGCGATGCGCCGATGTAGTGCAGCTGCCGCGCCCGCTCCGGCATGTCGTCCGGCAGCTCCGTCAGCACGACGACCGGCGCCTCCATGCCCTTGAACGCCTGCACGCCGCGCACGCGGATCGCGCCCGGCTCGTCCGCCGTCGTCACGCGAAACGGCAGCAGGTGCGCGGCTTCCCGCACCGCCCGCGACCTGGCCGGCGCGCGACCCGTCAGCAGCACGATCTCCTCGGGCTTCACGGCACCCTGCCCGCACAGCCGCGTCAGCACGCGCACCAGGGCCTTGGCGTAGGTCGGCGTCAGCGGCTCGACCTCGACCGGCAGACCCGGCGGCGCAGCGCAATCCGCCGCGCGCATCCGCGGTTCCACCTGCGTCAGGTGCTCGTGGATCGCCCGCGTGTTGCGCCAGTTCACGACCAGCTCGACCGCTTCGTCCGCGCCTTCCACCGGCGCGGCATCGGCGCGCAGCCGCTGGGCTTGATCGAAGAACGAATAGCGAATCGAGCGTTGCGGATCGACGAACAGCGCATCGAGCGCGCGCCACCAGTTCGGCAGGAAGTCCTGCGCCTCGTCGACCACCAGCGCGTCGAACGTGATGCCGCGCTCCTTGGCCGCGTGCGCCAGGTGTTCGGCCAGCTCGACATCGTAGAACTGCTGCGCCGCTCTCGGGTCCGTCGGCACCTCGATGCCGCGCCGCTGCAGGTCGGCCAGATCGAAGCAAAGCTCGTGAAAGTGCAGCGCCTTGACGTTCGGCACGTGCGCCAGCGCGTCGCGCAGGTGGTGGCCCAGCGCCTTGTTGTAGCAGGTCAGCAGCACGCGCTGGCCCTGGCGCGCCAGCAGCTCGGCCTTGCGAATCGCCAGCAAGGTCTTGCCGGTCCCTGCCGTGCCGTGCACCGCCTGCCGCCGCCGCCGGGCCAGCATGTCGAGGATGCGCAGCTGCGGTTCGCTCAGCTCGATCATCCGCTCGCGGTCGGCGTGGATGCGGTCGCGCAGCAGCACGCGCGCGTCGCGCGGCGCCAGGAACAGGTCCTCGAACGCGCGCCACCACCAGCTGTTCGGATCGAGGCCCAAGGCCGGATGATCCTTGCCCCAGCGCTTCAGGAGCGCCACGACGCCGTCGGCCAGCTTGTCGCGCTGCCGCAGATCCAGCGTGATTTCAGCGGAGGCGTGCGGCGCGAAGCCGCGTCCCGGCACCTGGATGTCCGGCAGCACGACGCCGTGGCCGAAGGTCGGGCGCAGCGCGGACGCCAGCGGATGCTCGCCCAGCTTGGCCACGATGGCTTCGGCCGCATGCGAAGCGGTGCGGTACGGATCGGGAATGACGTCCAGGCTGCCGGTCGCATCCGTGCGCGTCCAGGTGCCCGAGCTCGGCTCGAAGCGCAGCCCGCCGCCCTGCACCTCCAGCACCAGCAGCCCGTGCAGCGGGTGCGCGACGACGAAGGTCGCCTCGCCATCGCGCAGCGGCTCCCCCGGGCGCGCGCGACCCACCCACGGCGCGCCGTGCACGACCGTCCAGCGCTCGTCCAGGCCGCGCGCCAGGCGGTCGTAGACCCACGCCTCCGCCGGCGGACACCGGGCGCCTCCTCGCGGACCTGTTGCTGGAATCATGCGCGCCATCGGCACGGGAGCGTCCCGCCGCAGCGGGCGAACGTCAAGCGGCGACTGCGACAGCCAGAGGCGCATCGCGGTCGCCGTCCTGAGCGCCGCGCTTGCGCGGGGAGAGTCGAAGGACCCGCAACATCAAAGCCCCGCGATCACATCGTCCATCGCGTCATAAGCCATGGAAAGTTCGGCAGTCGTGATGCAGTACGGCGGCAGCGTGTACAGCACCGGCCCCAGCGGGCGCAGCAGCAGGCCGCGCTGCAGGCAGGCGTCGCGCACCGCGTGGCTGGCACTCGCGGAGAAATAGCCATCGGCATCGCCCAGTTCGACCACACCGAGGCTGCCGAGCCAGCGCACGTCGCGGACCAGAGGATGGCGGCGCAGCAAAGGCAGGCGCGCGGCGTAGAAGCGCTCGATCGCCGCGATGCGCTCCAGCACCGGCTCCTCGTCGAAGATCGCGAAGTTGGCCAGCGCCGCCGCGCAGGCGATCGGATTGGCCGTGAAGCTGTGGCCGTGCAGGAACGCCCGGCGCGGGTCGGCGTGCAGAAAGGCGTCGTAGATGCTCTCGGTGGCCAGCGTCGCCGCGAGCGGCAGGACGCCGCCGGACAGCCCTTTGGCCACGCAGAGCAGATCCGGTTGCACATCCGCGTGTTCACAGGCAAACATGCGGCCCATGCGGCCAAAGGCGGTCATGACCTCGTCGGCGATGAACAGCGCGCCGTGCTGCCGGCACAGGTCAGCCACGCCGCGCAGCAGCGCCGGTTCCTGCAGCAGCATGCCGCCCGCCGCCTGCAGCATCGGTTCGAGCAGCACGGCGGCCATTTCGTCGCCCTGGGTCTCCAGCAGCTGCCGCAACGCCGCCAGCTGCAGCGGCACGCGCTGGACATCGAACAGCAAGGGCTCGAAAGCACCCGAGACACCGCCACGATCGCCCATCGACATCGCGCCGACTGTGTCGCCGTGGTAGGCGTTCTCGAACGCGACGAAGCGGCGGCGCCGCGGCTGGCCAACCTGGGCGTGGAATTGCAGCGCCATCTTGAGCGCGACCTCCACGGCCGTCGAACCGTCGTCGCTGAAGAAGACGCGCGAAAGCCCGCCTGGCGCCATCGCAATCAGGCGCTCGGCCACGTCCACGGCTGGCGGATGCGTGCAGCCGGCGAACAGCACGTGGTCGAGCTCGCGCGCCTGCCGCGCAATGGCATCGGCGATGCGCGGGTGGCCGTGGCCGTGCAGGTTCGTCCACCAGCTGGAGATCAAGTCGAGGATGCGGCGGCCATCGGCGAGTTCCAGCCAGGCGCCCTCGGCGCGCACGACCGGCAACGGCGGCGCAGCGACGGCGGCTTGGGTGAAAGGATGCCAGACGTGGCGCTGATCGCGGTCCAGCAGATCGCTCACGACCGCGATCCCGGCCGCGCGAAAAGCAGCATCATCTCGCGAACGAGCTTCGAAGCGGTCGCGGCGCTGACGCCGGATGGATCGAGCGGCGGCGCGACTTCGTTCAGATCCATCGCCACGACGTTGAGGTGCGCCAGCGATTGCAGGCAGGCCATCAGCTCGCGGAACGTCGCACCGCCGGCTTCGGGCGTGCCGGTGCCGGAGACGATGCTGGGGTCGAGGACGTCGATGTCGAGCGTGAGGTACACCGGCCGGCTGCTGAGCTGGGCCAGGATGTCGCCGGGGATGTCGAGGCCGCCGCTGATCCAGGCGCACTTGGCGCGGGCGAGGTCGAACTCCTCGCGCAGGCCGGAGCGGATGCCGAGCTGCACGAAGCGCGAGAAGCCGAACTCGGCGCCGACGTGGTAGGCCCAGGCGGCGTGCGAGAAGCGCTCCCCGTTGTATTCCTGGCGCAAGTCGGTGTGGGCATCGAAGTGCAAGACCATCGCGTCCGGGTGGCGGCGCAGCACGGCGCGGCCGATGCCGAGCGCAACGGTGTGTTCGCCGCCGAGCAGGAACGGCAGCGTGCCGGCGTCCATCAGGCGGCCGGTCTCTTGCTCGATGAGGTCGACGGCATCGGACAGCGAGAGATCGGTGAAGTCGAGGTCGCCCAGATCGCCGATGCGCAAGTCCACGAGATCGCGGCCCAACACCGGGCTGTACGTGTCCAGGTTGTCGGAAGCCCAGCGGATGCCGTGCGGCCCTTGCGCCGAGCCCGGCCGGAAACAGCCGGTGCGATCCAGCGGCACGCCCAGCAGCGTCACGTCGCCGAGGACGCCCAAGGTCGCAGTCAGGTACGGATACGGCGTCGGCGCTTGCAGCATGGGGAGGTTCTCGCGGGTGGGAGGAGGCGGCAAAGGCCGCGGCGCGTGCTTGTAGCGCAGGGCCTTGCGCACTTCAACCGACAGAGAAGGCTGCAGTCACGGCTTTTGCGGCAGGGCGCGCAGCACGGCAGCCACCTCCGGCGGCGCCTCCGCGGCGAGGCTCTCCAGCCAGGCTTGCGCGTCCGCATGACCGCGACGGGCTTGCAGGTAGAGCGCCGCCTCCGCCACCGCGCGCCCCGGCTGCCCCGCCCGCAGCGCCGCGCGCGCCGCCGTGCGATGGCCGGCGACGTAGCCCGGATCCTCGGCAAGTGCCGCTTCGGTGCGTGCCAGCGCCGCCAGCGGCCGACCCGCGTCCAGATCCAGCACGGCGAGGTTGTTCAGGATCTTGGCGTCGTGCGGCGCAAGCACAGCGGCCCGGTGCAGCAACTCCTGGGCTACCGGCGCGTCACGGCGCATCAGCAGGGCCGCGGACACGCCGAGGTGCAGGCCGAGCGCTTGCGACAGCATCGGTGTCTGGCCACAGCCTTGGGGCGTCTGCGGCAGCCCCTGCGCGCAGAATGCTTCGATGGCATCGGCTTGCGCGCGGGCGGCTTGGGCACGGGCCGCCGGCTCCACGCGATCCGGGACGACATGGTTCCAGGGAAAGCCGGGGCGCAGGTGCGCTTCGACCTGGGCATCCTCCGCCGCGAGGCCCAATTCCCAAGCCACATCGCCTGCTTCCAGCGACGGCCGCAGCCACGCGGCCAGCACGTCGGCGGCGCGGGCGGGCGTCCACGGACGATCGAGGAGCAGCGCCGCCTGCGCCAACTCCGGCCGCTGCGTGCGGGCGGCAAGGCGCCGCAGCTGTTCGGGGGAGCGCGCGAAAACCAGCGGCATGCAAAGGCAATCGGGCCGCACGCCCTCGCCCGCTTGCGTCCACGCGCAGGCCGATCCGCGCGTGTCGGAGCTGGTCAGCAGCAGCGTTCCCGGCGCGGCGCCGCGCCACAGCCGGTCGGCGTAGCGGGCGCCGCCATCGAGATCCGCCTGCGGCCGCACGGCCAAGGTCTGCGCCAGCAGCGCGCCGGTCCAGGCGATGCCCAGCAGCGACAGAACCGCCGCGACCGGCGCGCGCGCGGCGCCCTGCACCAGCGCCTGCAGCCCCACCGCGGCCAGCACGCCCAGGCCGAGCACGACCAGCAGCCCGGCCTGATCGTCGCGCAAACCCATCGGATTCACGAGGGCCGAGTAGGCGGCATCCGCAAGCAGCACCAGGAGCGTCAGCACCAGGGCCGGCCGCCCGTGCCGTAGCGAGGTCACGATGCCGAGCAGCGCAGGGGCAAAAAGCCAGCGGCCATCGCGCCATAGCAGACGCCCCAAGGCTTCGAGACCGCTGAGGTAGTGGCCAGGTCCCGTCTCGCCGGCGAAGGCGTGGCGGATGCTGGCGCCGGTCAGGTGATCGAGCAAGGCGGCAGGCGTACGAACATCGCCCCATGAAAACGCGGGATTGCGGGAGGCGGCGAGGGGCAGGTAGACGACGGCGATGGCGGCGCAGAGGCCGAGCACGGTGGCCGCCAGCAGCGGACGCCACCCGGGCACGCGCTGGCCAGGACGCAGCATCAGCCCGGAGGCGAGGCACGCAACCCCCGGCAGCAACGCGGCTTCGACGTGCACGCCGAGCCCGAGGCCGCTGAGCAGCCCCAGCGCCACCGTCCGCCGCCCCGGCGGCAGGCGCACCCAAGCCGCGACAGTCGCAGCGAGAATCAGCCACACGAGCGGATAAACCTCCGCGGCGCGCACGTGCAGCAGGACCGACGGCGCGGCGAGCGGCAGGAGGAGCAGCGCGGTGGTCCAGAGAAACTCGAGAATGCGTGCTGGTTTGGAGAGCGGCGCAACCAGCTGCGGCGTCAAGGCGCGCAGCCAGATCCAGGCCGCCAGGACCGCTGCCACGGCGCCGAGCAGGTGCACGCGCAGCGCGGCGGAAGCCAGCGGAATCCGGACGAACGTGTGGCCAGCGAGGTTGAACAGGGCAAAGCCCGTGGGATGCGGGACGCCGAGCTCGGTCGCGGTCGCGGCCAGTTCACCGCTGTCGAACCAGGCGACGGACGGCGCAAGGACGCAGATGGACAGTACAATCGCAGCCACGACGGCCGCGCGATCCGGGCGCAGCGGGAGCGGCATGGGCGCCTGGCTGGCTACGGCGCCGCCGGGCAGAACACTTCGACGTGGTTCTGCGGCTGCAAGTCTTTGCCCTGCAAGGTGAAGCCACCGGCGAGCAGCACGCAGCCGGCGAGCGGGCCCTTGCCGCCGACGCGCGCCGCGGCAGCGCCGAAGCGCGGGCCGCCGAGATCGACGCGCCCGAGCGCCTTGCCGTCCGCGCCAATCCACAGCGCGTCCTTGACCGGCTGCAACGTGTCGTCCAGGCCGCCGATGAGCAGCGCGGAGTGGTCCGCAAGGGAAACCGCTGTCGCCAACGTGCGTTTGCCGGCATCCGCGCCCTTGAAGGTGCCCAGGTCCGCATCGGTCGCCACCAGCGTCTTGCCGTCGGCGCTCCGCGTCAGGAGCAGCGGCGCGATACCACTTCCCGCCGTGATATCGGCATCTTCCAGAAATAGCGCGTCCTTGCTCGCCCCGAGCAGCAGGAACTTGCCGTCCGCGATCGGCAGCAGCTGGCCGCCGTGCACCTTGGCCGGGAGCGTGCCGTTGACGGTGATCTCCGTGAAGGTATTCGTCGCGGCATCATAGACTTCCGCCAGCGCGGAGGCCTGCTTCTGCCGGCCGCCGAACAGGAGCACCTTGGTGCACGCGGCGTCGGTGCCCTCGAAGCA
>CAIXAA010000043.1 GCA_903917305.1 uncultured Myxococcales bacterium
CAACCTGCTGCACGGAGAGCCGCAGCCACGGCGCCTCCGCATCAAAACCGTTGACGGGCAGTAGGTTGGCCTGCATCAGGGCCGTGGCGCAGTGCCGCACCAGCGCGCGGGCGTCGCGCACGATCGCCCGGTAATCGGCGCCGGCGCGGTACCACTCCAGCATCGAGAATTCCGGGTTGTGCTGCTGGCCACGCTCCCCGGAGCGAAACGCGTGCCCGAGGCTGTAGATGCGCTCGAAACCACAGGAGATCAGCCGCTTCATCAGGTACTCGGGGCTCGTCGCCAGGAAGCGCTGCACCGGCGCGCCGCCCATGCCTTCGCGCAGTTGCACGGCGATGGCGTCCAGGTGCAGCTCCAGCCCAGGGCTCGTCACCATCGTCGGCGGGTCGATCTCGAGAAAACCGCGGCGGGCAAAGAAGCCGCGGATCGCGCCGAGCAGCACCGCGCGCGCCGCGACCATGCGAAAGCGCAGGCCGTCGCGCTCGGTCATCCTGGCGAAGTCACCGTCTGGACACGGAAAATCGGCCTGTTCGCTTTGTGCCACGATGCGCGCGCCATCCGCGATCACGTCGCCCGGCTGCACCGGCGGCACGCTCGCCCGCGTCAGGCCGCGCACGGCGCCATCCTGCCAGACCCAGACGACGTCGCCTTGGCTCGCCAGCACGCGCTGCAGCACCGCCATCGCGGGCTACTCGGCCACGAGGGTGAACGTGCGGTCGATCACGTTGCGATCGATCGCCGCGCGCACCATCTCCCAGAGCGCCGGCGGCTTGGCGACGAACGTGCCATCGGCGCGCTCTTCGCCTTTGAGGATGCGCAGCGACGCCACATCCGCCTCGCCGCCCGTCGCCGGCGAATCGCCCGGCTTGGCCACGACGCGGATGACGTTCTGGCCCGAGCGCAGCGCCTGCGACAACTCGACCGCGAACGGCCCGCTGTCCAGGCCGATCTTGCGGAACAGCTTGCCGTTGATGCTGATCTCGAACTGGAAATTCACCTTGGCATTCGGGGCGTAGGACAGCACGTAGTGCGCCTTGAGCTTGGTCGGCATCGCCTCCTTGGTCGTCGCGAGGTCCGACGACCCGGTCAGCTTCGGCGTGCCGTCCTTGGTCAGCTCGATGTTGTAACCGGGTGAGATGATGTGGATGTTGCCATCGGCATCGAACTTGACGCTGCAGTTCACCAGGTCCGCATTGCGCAGGCTCGTGGCCTTGGAACCATTGATGAAGATGTCGATGGCGAACGCCTGCGCCGCGCACAGCGTGGTCAGCAAGGCGGCAAGGCACAGGACGGTCAGGCGGCGCGCAAACATGGAAACCTCCTCAAGCGACAGCGGACAGCGACTTCACAACGCGCGGGCAGTCTGCGGCATTCGTGGCGGCAAGCCTGCCACAACTTTGGCCGGGCGCCAGCAGACTCCAGGTCATTCGCTGGTTCACGGTGGCGCGCCGCAGTTGTCCAGGCACTGGCTCTGCCAGCCGGTGCACACTTCGCCCGTGCCCTGAAAGGCATTGAAAGCCTTGTTGTAGCACTTGATGCAGCTGACGGCGGCGTTGTCGACGACGCTGCCGGGCGTCAAGTGCAAGAAACAGTGCCAGGTGCAGCAGTCCGCGTTTTCCGTATTGGGATCAAAGAGTTTGCACGTCGTCTTGAACTGGCAGTAGGCCGCGCAGTCGCCCTTGACCTGATCGAACTTCGGATCGGTGACCTTGGCCTTCCAATCGCAAGTCAGCGGATCGACAACCGGTTGCCCGTTCGCGCTCGCGGCCATGCAGACGTTCTGATTGAGTCCGGGGTAGAGGGCGATCTTCTTGTAGGCCGGTTTCTCGCACGTTTCCCAGGTCTTCTCGAGGCTGGTGCACTCCGCCAGCTTGCCGCATTCGGGGGCGCAGAACGGCTTGCCAGGTCCGCGTGCGCCGGCGGGCATCTGAATGCAAAAGCCTTTCGCGCCGCCCAACTCCGCTTGATCGCAATGGTCTGCAACGATGTCCATGGAGCAGAAGCGCGTGCACCACTTGAACGGGCTGTAGTCGCTGTCGAGGCACAAGAGGCCGGTCGCGCAGTCGGCGTTGGCGCCGCAGCGCGCGCCGAATTCCGCCTTGGCGCCGGCTTTCGCGTCGCCGCCGCTGCTGGCCGGGCTCGAAGCGCAGGCGCCGCCGAGCCCCAAGGCGCAGACAAGAAGGCAAAGCTTTCCGCGCGAAAAGTCCATGGCGCAACACTACGTTCGCCGCGGGCTGGAGGCAAGCACGCGGCGGCTTTGCCGTCCAGCGCGGCTGTGTCAGACTCCGCGCATGTCGTCGGCTCCCCTCCAACCTGGCCTGCCCGTTGCGACGCTGCGCGCCGTGTCGAAGACGTTTGGCGAAGTGCGCGCGCTGCACGGCCTCGACCTCGACGTCCCCGCCGGGCTGGTCGGCGTGCTGGGCCCGAACGGCGCCGGCAAATCGACGCTGTTCCGCCTGCTTCTCGGCCTCGAGGTCGCCGATGCGGGCGAAGTGCAGGTCCTCGGCCTCGCCATGCCGGATGCGGCGCTGGAGGTGCGGGCGCGCCTTGGCTACATGCCTGAGGACGATAGCCTTTTTCCCGGGCTCACCGGCATCGACCAGGTGCTGCACGCGGCGCAGCTGTGCGGGCTGCAGCGCATCGATGCCGTGCCGCGCGCGCACCAGGCGCTGGATCTGTGCGGGCTGTCGGACGCGCGCTACCGGCCGGCGCTGACCTATTCGCTCGGCATGCGGCAGCGGCTGCGGCTGGCGATGGCGGTGGTGCACGGTCCGCGGCTGCTGCTGCTCGATGAGCCGACCGCAGGCCTGGATCCGGACGGTCGCGCGCACATGCTTGAACTGGTGAAGGAAATCGCCGCGGCGGGCACGTCGGTGCTGCTGTCGACGCACGTGCTGGCCGATGTCGAGGCGGTGTGCGACGAGGTGGTCCTGCTGTCGCGCGGCCAGCTTGGCTTCGTCGGCCCGATGCAGCGTTTCCGTGCGGGGACGGGCGGTTCGTCCTACCGCATCCGCGTCGTCGGCGATGCGCCCGCCTTGTGCGAGGCCCTGCGCCGCAACGGCCTGGGCGCCGAGCTCGATGGCGGCGACCTGATCGTGCAGATGCAGCCCCAAGCCACGCAGTTGTTCTGGCAGATCGCCGCGGACGGCGGCTACGGCATTGCCCGCTTCGCGCCCGCCGAGGAGGACATGTCACAGGCCTTCGTGCGTCACCTGCGCCTCGATGACCCGCTGCGTCGCGGCCGCACCAGCCAGCCTGGAGGTGCGTCATGACCGCAGTGCCCCCGCCCCGCGCGTTCTTCCGCCCCGGCGGCTTCTCGCTGCATGAAGGCGAGTCGGTCGCCGAAGGCCAGCGCCTACTGTCCTTGTGCCGCGTGTTTGCACGCGATCTGCTGCGCGGCGTCAGCGCCCGGCTTGGCGCGGCCAGCTTCCTGCTGCCCGCCCTCGGCATCGCGGTCTACGTCATCGTGCGCAGCCGTGTCGCAGCGTTCGCGGTCCCTCCCAAGGATCAGACGGTCTTCCTGCTCGACAACCTCACGCTTTTGTTCAGCCTGAACGCCGGCTGGCTCATGCTCGTCCACGCCGGTCGCGTCGCGCCGCTGATTGCCCGCGACGCTTGGTTTGGTGCGCTTCTCTTGTACTTTTCAAGACCTGTGGCGCGCACGCACTACCTGCTCGGCCGCGTGGTCTCGACGGCGCTGGTCGGCGCGCTGCTGCTGCTGCTGCCGGAGTTGCTGCTGCTGGCCGCCCATCTCCTCGCCTTCGGACCGCAGCCCGGCGGTACGCCGCTCGAAGGCTGGATGGCCGTCTGGCTGTGGTCGGGCGCCGTGCTGGGCCTGACGCTCGCCTGCCTGATCGCGGGCGCGGTGCTGGCGATCGTGTCCCTCGCATGCGGCGTGCTCGTGCGCAACCCTGCCTCTGCGCCTCTGCTTTTTGGCGGCTGCATCCTCGGCAGCCTCGCGGTCTCCTGGGTGCTGCAGGCCGCGTGGGGCCGCGACTCCGTGGCGCGCTCCTTGGATCTGCACCACGCGCTGCAGGGTCTGCTCACGTTGGGGCTCGCGCCGCTGAGCCCGGCGCCCGTGCCTGCGTTTGCCGCGATGGATGCCGCGACGGGCGTGGGGCTGTGGCTGGCGCTCGCGCTCGCGGGCTGGCTCGTGCTGCAGCGCTTCATCGCCCATCCGCCGCTGGGTCGGGGGAGGAGCTGATGGCCGCTCCCGCGATCGCATCGCCCCTGCCGGACGCCGCGACGACGCTGAGTTTTCAGCGTGTCAGCAAGCAGTTCGGTGCGCGCGCCGCCTTGCTCGACGTCACGCTGGACCTGCGGCCCGGCCTCGTCGGCCTGCTCGGCCCCAATGGCGCCGGCAAGACGACCTGGCTGCGCCTCGCCGCTGGCCTGACCACCCCTTCGAGCGGCCAGGTCACCTGGCTGGACGGCCTGCGCCGCCGCGAACCGCGCCTGGACAACCGCATCGCCTACGTCAGCGACGGCGACAGCCTGCCGCGCGCCACCTCGCCGATGGGGTTGTGCACCGAACTCCTGCGCTGCAGCGGTCTGCCGGCCAGCGAAGCTGAAGATCGCTCGCATTCCGTGCTCTTGCGGCTCGGGCTCGAATCCCAGCTGGAAGCGCCGCTCGGCACCCTCTCGCGCGGCCAGCGCCAGCGCGTCAAGCTCGCGCAAGCCTTCGCGTTGCCCGCCTCGTTGCTGCTCCTCGACGAGCCGCTCAATGCCCTCGATCCGATCTGGCGCATGGAGGTCGCGGCGCTCATGCAAGAGGCCGTGGCGGCCGGCGCGTGCGTGGTCCTGAGCAGCCATATTCTCGAAGAAGTGCAGGCGCTTTCGACCTGGCTCGTCCTGCTGTTCCGCGGCCGGCTGGTCGCCGCCGGTTCGCAGGGCGAGATCCACGACCTGCTGCACAACCGCGCCAACGCCTTGCGCATTCGCTGCCCGGAGCCGCGCCTGCTCGCGCGAGAGCTGCTCAGCCGCGCGCCGGTCTCGGCCTTGCGCATCGAGGACGGCGAACTGTGCGTCAATGCAACGGATATCGGCGCGCTCTACCGCGCACTGCCCGCGGCGGTCGTGGCCATCGGCGCGCGCATCGACCAGGTGACGACCGACGGCGATGACCTCGTGAGCCTGTTCAAGGCGCTCAGCGCGGAGGTGCGCTGATGGCGGAGAAGACCTTCACCTACGCCGGAGTTGCCGTTCCGCCTGGACCTTCCATCGCGGTCGCCATCGCCCTGCACGCGCGCCTGCAACTGCGCCGCATCTTTGCACTTCGCGCCATCTGGCCGTACCTGCTCATCGTGCTCGGCGTGGCGCTCGGCAGCTTGGGCCTGGTGCGCCTGTCGCTGGCCAACGCCGGCGCGTTCGTTGCCTATTTTCAAACCTTTGCATTGCGCGCCGTGGCCCTGATGGCGCTCGGCCTCGCGACCGCGGCCGTGCGCTCGGACACGGACGCGGGAACGATGGCGTACTATTTGCTGAGGCCGCGCGCGGAGATAGGCCTGCCGCTCGGCCGCTGGCTGGCGACGGTGGCGGCGACGTCCTTGCTCGGCTGGCTGCTGGCCGGCGCGGTCCTCCTCTCGACGGCCGGCACGATGCTCACGCCGAATTTCGCCTATGTTCTCCGGATGTTCCTGTCCGTGGTGCTCGCGGCGATCGCTTACAACGGCGTCTTCCTGCTGATTGCCGCGCTGTTTCGCGCCGGTGCCGCGGTGGGACTCGTCTGGCTGGTGGCCGTCGACCTCGTCACCGGCTCGCTGTCGGGCAACCTGAGCTTGCTGGCGCCGACGCACTACCTCGCCGTCCTGTCCGCGCCCGCGCCGGAACAGGGGCTGTGGCAGCAAGGCGAAGTGGCGTCGCTGGCGGCGGCTGCCCTCGGCCTGTGCGTGCTGGCCGTGGTCGGTCTGGCGGGGACGCTGCTGCGCTTTCGCGGGGATCCGCCGCGCTGACCCTTGACCGCAGCCAGACGTCGCTGTACCTCCCGAGGCGGAGGTGCCTGGGTTCTGGTGAGCCCCTCAGTCTTCAAAACTGATGCGGGGCGTGACGAGCGTCTCGGGGGAGTTCGATTCTCCTGCACTTCCGCCAAGCGCGCCCTCAAGCCCAGCCCGACCCGTCGCGAAGGGAGCTTGACATGCTTCGCTATCTCCTCCCGTTGTTCCTCCTCGCCGCCGCCTGCTCGACGGCTCCATCCGCCCACGCCGCCAAGCCCGCCGGCCTGCCC
This sequence comes from uncultured Myxococcales bacterium, assembly GCA_903917305.1. Classification (GTDB taxonomy): domain Bacteria; phylum Myxococcota_A; class UBA9042; order UBA9042; family UBA9042; genus CAIXAA01. The sequence goes on from CAIXAA010000043.1 coordinate 6,224, forward strand.
GACAGCGGCGCGGACGCCGCACCGCTAGCCGACACGCTAGCCGACGTCGGCCCGGATGCGCCGGGTCCAGACCTTCCCGGTCCCGACACCGCGTCCGACGTCGCGACCAAGGCCGATGCCGTCGCGCCCGATTCCGCTGATGCGGCGCAACCTTCCGACGTCGCTGTTGGCGACGCAGCGGCCGATGCCGTCCCAAGCGACGACGGTGCCCTCGGCGGGGACGCAAGTCCGCCTCCCG
>CAIXAA010000044.1 GCA_903917305.1 uncultured Myxococcales bacterium
ACCAGAGCAGCACCGGCCACCCGCGCCGCCAGGCCTGCAGGCGCAGCCGTGGATCCGGCCGCACCACGCGCGGGTGCCCGACCAGGTTCAGCAGCGGCAGGTCGCTGTGGCTGTCCGTGTAGAAGAAGGCGGTCGACAGCGTCGCACCGCATTGTTCCGCCAGCGCTTTTGCCCGCTCTACCTTCGCCGCGCCAAAACACGGTCCGCCGGCGATCTGGCCGGTGAAGCGGCCGTCCGCCACCTCCAGCTCCGTGCAGAGCAGGTGCTCGATGCCCAGATCGGCGGCGAGCAGCCGGGCGATGTACTGCGTGGAAGCCGTGATGATCGCGCAGGTATCGCCGCTCTTCTGGTGCGCCTCCAGGCTCTGGCGCCCTGGCCGGCTGATGTGCGGGCGCACGTCGCGCAGGTAGACCAGGCGGCACACCTCGTCCATCTCGGCTTCTTCCTGGCCGGCAATCTGGCGCGCCGCGTCGCAGGTCAGCGCCGCCATGTCCACGACATTGAGCTTGTATCTCGCGAGGATCCACGTCAGGTGCGCGACCTGCCGGCGCCCGAGCCGCTTGCTGCGGTAGAGCTCGGCGAAGTACGCCTGCGCCGTGTTCTTGCGCACCAGCGTGTCGTCCATGTCGAACAGGGCGAGCTGGCTCATCTTGTCGGCCCCAGCGGCCTGGAATCTGTCGATTCGCAGGCGCTCACCTGTCGAACTGCTCGGGGATCTTGCCGCCCTGCGCCGGGTCGTAGCGCCGCACGAACTCGTCGTACTTGCCGCGCATCTTCTTGACCTGCTTGCGCATGCCGACAATCGTCTGGATCGGCAGCTGCTTGGTCGCGCGCGCCACCAGCCAGTCGGGCAGCATGCCGCCCGGATCGGCGTCGATCTGGTAGGTCACGCGGGTGTGCGTCTCGTCGATCGCCTGCAGGCGGTAGTAGCCGCGCAGCCGGGGCATGCGCACCACGCCGTCGATCGGGCCCATCGCGGGGTAGTTCGTCGACTCGAAGCGGCACCAGACTTCGCGTTTCGTCATGCTGGCTTGCACGGTCGCGCTGAGGACGACGTCGCGGTCGGAGACCGGCCACGGCGAGTCGGTGCGGTTGTAGACGATGCGGTCGAACTCGTTGACTTGCTTGAGGACCTTTGAGCCGATGCAATTGGACATCCACTCGACCAGGCGCGGCGAGTCGTCGAGCACGCCGAGGATCTCGAAGATGCTGGCGTCGACCTTGCCCACGCCGCGAAAGACCGGCAGATCGCGTCCCGGCTCGTTGCGCAGGCTGACCGAGACGCCCTCCTCGGTGGTCTCGTGGCGCCAGCCGTTGTCGTCGTCGGCGGCGATGGCGTTGGGGGCCTGCCACGCGCAAGCGCAGAAGCAGACGATGAGCCAGGAACGCAGGCGCAGGGACATGGGGTGGCTCCCGGTGCGGCAAGAGGCCGCGGGTGCGCAGGATAGCCTAACTTCGCCGAGGCTGCCCAGCAGGAAAATCCCGGGGCCGTCAGTTCTTGGTCGCGGCAGCGTGGCGCTAGGACAGCCCGACGCCAAGGTCGATGTCCCCGTCATACACATGGGTTGCCGGGCCGCGCATCGTCGTCGCGTCGTCCTTGCCGACGGTGATGCCGAGCCAGCCGCCCGGCAGTCGCACCGCGAGCTCGCGTGCCTCGGGCAGCACGCCCAAGCGCACCGCCGCAAACGCCGCCGCCGTCGCGCCGGTGCCGCACGCCTGCGTCCAGCCGCAGCCGCGTTCGTAGACGTCGACCTGGATGCGCGGCGTGCCGTCGTCTGCGGGCGCCAGGACCTGCACGAACTCGACGTTGGTCGCATTCGGGAACAGCGGATGGCGGCTGAGCAAAGGTCCCAGCTCCGCGCGCTGCGGCAGCGTCACCGGGCTCAGCGTGATGACGTGCGGATTGCCGATGCCGACCGCGCTCCAGCGCAGCGCGGCGTCGATCCCGTCGATCGTCGCATCGATCAGCGGCTTGGAACCCTGGATCGGCACGCGCCGCGGTTCGAACGTCGGGCGGCCCATCGCCACCGCCACCGTCGCGACCTTGCCGTCCGCGCCGCGCTCCACGCCGCAGCGCAGCAGGCCCGCGCCGGTCTCGACCGCGATCGAGGTGGCGTCGCGCTGGAAGTGATCGGCGATGTGTTTGACAAAACAGCGAATTCCGTTGCCGCACATCTCCGGGACGCTGCCGTCGGCGTTGACGACCTGCATGCGCGGCTGCTCGGCCGTGCCGGTCCACAGCAGCAGGCCGTCGCCGCCGATGCCGGTGTGGCGGTCGCACAGGCGCACGGCCAGATCGCCGGCGAAGTCGAGGGTGAGGCTGCGCGCGTCGATCAGCGCGAAGTCATTGCCAAGTCCGTGGTATTTGTGGAAGTGCAGGTGCATCGTCGTTCCGCCGCCGTGCAGGCGCAGCGCCCCGCACTGTAACGCCGCCAGCGTGGTGCGCAAACTGGCCACGAACGAGCGCGCATGCCAGGATGCACTCCCGGCGCGGCAAGGCGCGCGCAAGGACGACCCGTGATGAAGCCCATTCTCTGGCTGTGCAGCGCACTGGCGCTGAGCCTCCTCGCCGCTTGCGGCAGCTCCGCCACCTCCAAGACCGCGGCCGATGTCGCTGTTGCAGCAGACGTTTCCGCGGTCGACGTGCCAGCGGCCGACGTTGCCGCAGCGGACGTGGCCAGCGCCGACGTGCCGCTGCCCGGCAAGGCGACGTTCGAGACCGCGGATCCGGCGGCGGTCGTCGTGCTCGACGCCAACGTCATGTGCTCGTTCTGCAAGAACTCCGACCACCCGGAGTGGGTGCAGGACTGGTCGGCGCGCGTCCTGTGGTGGCACGACGTGATCCTGCGCCACGATCCGGACTTGATGGCGCTGCAGGAGTTCCAGGAGATCGTGCCGACCGACCCGGTGCTGTCGCAGCCCGAGCAGATCATCAAGCCGGAAAATGCCTATGACTTCGAGTATTACCACTACAAGCCGGGCGATCTGTTCGAGCAGAACTACGACGACGCGACCGTGTTCTGGAAAAAGGCGCGCTTCGACAAGCTGGACACCGGCGTGTTCTGGCTGAGCCCGACGCCGGATGCGTCCTACTCGACCGGCTTCCACCAGCCGCAGGAGCCGCGCCTGGTGGTGTGGGTCCTGCTGCACGACAAGACGAACAACCGCGACTTCTACTTTGCGAACACGCACTTCGATAACAACGCGCCGAGCCAGAAGCTGTCCTCGCCGCTGGTCCTGCAGCGCTTTGCCGCGCTGCCGGGGCCGCATCCCATCCTCTTCGGCGGCGACTTCAACAGCGCTCCCGACACGGACGCCTACAAGACCCTGGTGCAAGGCGTGGACGGCAAGGGCATGAAGATGGAGGACGCGCGCTACACCGCCAAGACCGCGGCTGTGTTCAGCAATGTCAAGCCGCCGCCGATGGCGCTGGGCGACTTCGAGGACATCGACCACATCTTCCTGACCGGCGCGACGTTCACCGTGAGCTGGTGGGTGCTGGACTTGTGGCGCTATGGCGACCTCCTGCAGGCGCCGTCGGACCACAACGGCGCGATCGTGACGAGCGTGAAGTGGCCATGAGCGAGACGGTGGATCCGGCCGAGCTGGTGCGGCAGGTCGCGACGGCGCTGCGCTTCGAGCGCTGGAACGGCGCGGATGCGGTCAGCCGGTCGTGGGCGAGTGCTGTGGAGCCGGTCCCGGCACCGGCTCGGGTTCCGGCTCCGGCTCGGGTTCCGGCTCCGGTTCCGGCTCCGGTTCCGGTTCCGGTTCCGGCTCCGGTGCGCGCCGCGGCGCCGCCCGTCGATGTCGAAACCGCCCTGCAGATTCTGCGCACCCGCATCGGCGACTGCAGCCGCTGCGAGCACGCCGCCGGGCGCCAGCACATCGTGCACGGCACGGGCAACCCGCGCGCCCGGCTGATGCTTGTCGGCGCCGCACCGGATGCCGCAGCGGACGCCAGCGGCCAGCCGTGGCAAGGCGAAGCCGGCGCGCTGCTGGACAAGATGCTCCTGGCGATGGGCACCTCGCGCGCCGAGACCTGGATGACGTACCTCAACTTGTGCCGCAGCCCGAGCGGCGGCGACGCCAGCGACGCGGCGGTGCGCGCCTGCAGCCCCTTCCTGCGCACGCAGATCGAGACCATCAAGCCGGAAGTCGTGCTGCTGTGCGGCGAACTGCCGGCGCGCTTCCTGCTGCGCAGTCCGGCACCGCTCGGCGATCTGCGCGGTCGCTGGTCCAAGCTGCTGGGCATCGACGTGCTGCCGACCCACGATCCGGCGCACCTGCTGCAGCAACCGGCGCTGAAACGCGAGGCCTGGGCCGACTTGCAGCTGGTCATGCGCCGCCTCGGGCTGACGCCGCCGAGCCGCTAGCTGGGCTGAATCGTTGACGCGCAAGATCGCGGGAATGCGGCGAGTGTGCCGGCTGGCATGTGGACGGCGGCGGAATATGCTAGGCTTGTCGCCCGAGCCACGGAGCCGGTTGCAACGCCGCTTCGCGCTTAGAGGTCCGATGGCCGCATCCACTTGTCCACCGCAGCCCGCTCCGGGACCCGATCTGCTCGCGCTGCGCGCCTGGCTGGAGGCGTGCGGCGAGACCGTGACCTTGTTCGGCGATCCCGCCCGGCCCCACGCCATCGGCACCTGGTACCCGACGCACCTGCAGATCGCGCGGCTGATCGACCGCCAGCCGCTGCCGCTGATCCTGGTGCAGACGACGTTCTGTGCCCAACCGCGGCGCCGCGCCGAGGTGCTGCCCTTGCTCGCCCAAGCCAACCAGCAGCTCGAGCGCGGGCGCTGGTTCCTGCGCCGCGATCCGCTGCGCCTGACCTACGCGATGGAGCTGCCGGCCGCCCTGCTGGACGGCGACCGCTTCGTGCGCGAATGGCGGCGCTTCTACGATGAAGCCGTGGCGCACGGCATCGAACTCACGTTGCGTACGCGGGCCGTGGCCAATGTCGGCCTCCTGCGTGCCAAAGCCCGTCTGCCTGCAGCGCATTGACCCGGTGAACCGCTGACCGACCGATCCCAGAGACCCGAGGAGCCCACCATGGATCCCGCCGTCCCCCTCCGCGCCGCTGTCGCTATCGACGTGGCTTCGCCGGTGCCCTCCGAGCACTGGCGCCTGCTGCGCAGCTGGCTCGAAGACATGGATCTGGACGTCGAGCCGAACGTGAATCCGGATGTCGGGCTCATCGGCTACACGCTGCGGCTGCGCAACTACATGCTCGGCATCGGCCTGGCGCTGCGGGCCACCGGCCCGGTCGTCAGCATCTCCGCGGTGCTCTGCCGCGGCATGGACCGCGAGCAGTTCGCCCTCGCCGCGGCCGATCGCGCCAACCGCCACCTGACGCTCGGCCAGGTGCTGTACCTGCCCGGCCCGCCGGCGGAGCTGTCGTTCTTCGCCGCCTGCAGCATGGATCTCCTGGATCGCGATACGTTTGCCTTGTTGTTCGACGCCGTGCTGGGGGAGCTGAACAGCGTCGGCTTTCCCGCCGTCATGGCCGTGCGCGGCTACCATCCCGGCGACTATGCCGCGCCGTGGGGCGACACGCCGATGGCGCCGCGTCCTGTCGAATTCTCCAGCTGCGAAGCAAACCACGCGGCGGGTTGCGCGGATGCCCCCTGCGGCGATCGCGAGGCCGACAGTGACGACGCCGCCGCGCAGCCGCAGGCAAATGCCGCAGCCGACGATGATTGTGCGAACCATTCTGACGACTTGGACGGCGACGCCGAGGCTGCCGACGTCCCTGCGGACTGTGCAACGCCGCGCCGACGCGCCCGGCGGAGCTGAGCTCGATGACCCATCGGCAACGCATGGAATGGCATCGGCAAGTGCTCGGCGCGCTTGGCCTTTGCGGCCGTAATCAACTGGAAACTAACGGAATATCCGCTCACTTCGCACCCGGTCGAAATTGACGCGTTCGGGCGCGCTGCCTAGACTCTCTCTTGACCTGCCGCGTCCGCGGCCACTTGACCTCCGCCCCTGACCCAGCACCGAGATCCCGACCCGAGACCACGAGCCCACAGGACCCGCGCTTGGACCGCTCCGCATCTCCGCAACTGCCCGACGATCGCGCCGAGCCGCGCAGCCGCACCGGCCACGGCGCTGCGTATGGCCTGATGTGGGTCACCATCGCGCTGACGTTGTGCGCCGCGGCCGCCACCGTTTGGGTGCCGGTGGCTGCCAGCGCCCCCGCAGCCGGACCGCGCCTGGCCGGTCGTGGACCGCGCGCCCTCTCCGCCCTCGTTCAGGCTGATCCCGGTCCCACGATCGCCGCCCTCGATGCGGCTGGCGGCGACGCGGACGGCGAGGGCGTCTACCCCGCGGGCACGGCGTCGATCGCACCGTTCGATGCC
>CAIXAA010000045.1 GCA_903917305.1 uncultured Myxococcales bacterium
AGCACCAGGACGCGCGTGTGCGGCAGCAGCAGGGTGATTTCCCGCGTGGCGGCGACGCCGCCCTTGCGCGGCATATGCAAGTCCATCAGCACGACGTCGGGACGCAGATCCGCCGCCATCTCGACCGCCTCGACACCGTCCGCTGCCTGGCCGACCACTTCCATGTCCGGCTCGACCGACAGCAGCAGCGACATCCCGCGGCGGATCAGGGCCTGATCGTCGACCACCAGCACGCGAATGCGCGGTGCGGTGCCGGCAGCCCCCGGCCTCACGCGTCGCTCCCCTCGCCCGGCCGGCCCTGACTTTGCGCCCCGCCCAGCTGTTCGCGGATGCGCCCGACCACGGGCGAAGGCAGTCGCGCCGTCAGATAGTCGAGCATGGCGAAGACGGCGAGAGCCGCAGCATCCGGCGTTATCCCGGCCTTCTTGGCGACCAGTTGTATCAACTCATCCACTTCGATATACCTCGTCGCGGGGCGACTGCCCGGGAATCACCAGAAATGCATCCATGAGGGCAATCTACCGGATGACCTGTCCGCTCACAAGGGCCATTCGCCATCAGATTCATGTTACTTTCGTCACTTGCAACCACGTCAAACTGCGATCCGCCTGATGCGCCCGCTCCTCGCCCAGTTCGACCCACGGCGCAGCCTGGCCTCGGCCATCGGCTGGCTGGTGCTCGCCCTGGCGATCGGGCTGGCGCTGATTTCCAGCCTGTGGGTGGACCGGATCGTGCGCAACAACCTGCTCGACCAGCGCGTCAGACAACTGGACAGTTCGGCCTACCGCTTCGCCGCCGAACTCAATCTCCACATCGCCCTGCGCCTGCAGTCGGTGCACGCCCTGGCGACGCTGTTGGCCACCGAGATCGGCGAGGACAACCCGGCCCTGGTCCGCCGGTCGCTCGACAACCTGCAGCAAATTTCACCGGAATTCGCCTGGATAGGCGCGGCGACCCGGCAAGGCCGGCTGATGGCGACCACACGCGGCGTGGCCGAAGGGAGCAGCGTTGCCGACCGGCCGTGGTTCGCGCTCGCGCTCGCGGAACCGCAAGGGAACGATGTGCAGCTGCTGCCCCCCGAAACGGCGGCGGCCGCCGCCGCGAACGCGGGCGAAGCCGGATCCTCCGTGCAGTTGTACGCCCCGGCGTTCGACTCAAAAGGCGATCTGCTCGGCGTCATCGGGGCGCAGCTGAGCCGGGGCCTGCTCCTGGACTTTGCCGCGAGGCTCGGGGAGAAGTGGCGCGGCGAGGCCGACACCGAAGCGCTGCTGCTGGACCGGAACGGCACGATTCTGGTCGGACCGGCGAACATGAAAGGCCGGCACTTCGAGAGCACGGCCGAAGCGACGGGCTCGTCCGAGCCGATCGTCGCGGACAAGATGACCAACGTCAGAATCGAGTGGCCGTCGCATGTCGAAGGGCTGGCCGGTGGCGGCCGCTACCTCGTGGCAAGCTCGAATACCGGCTCTTTCAGGATCCTGAACGCGCTCGGCTGGCGCGTCGTGGCCCTCCAGCCCCTGCAGGAGGCGATGCAGCCGGCGGGAATACTGCAAGCCAGGATCACCGTGGTGCTGGTCGGACTGGGCCTGCTCGCCGCCCTGCTCGGCGTGCTGACGGCGCGGCGCATCACGCGCGACCTGGAAGCCATCACACACTCGGCCGATGCCGTCCGCACCGGCGCCACGCAAAGAATCGAAGTACCCGCCGGAGACAATGAAGCGGCACGGCTGGGAAGCGCCCTGGACGAACTGCTCACCTCCCGCGAGCATGAACGCAAGGCCTTGCAGACCTTGAATGCCGAGCTGGATCAGCGCGTCGCGGAACGCACCCGCGAAATCGGGCGTCTGGCCGAGGAATCGCGTTATGCCGCAGTGGCGCGCGAGCGCCTGCAGATTGCGCGCGACCTGCATGACACCCTGGCCCATTCGATGATGGCGATGCTCAGCGAGATCCGGCTCCTGAAGAGGCTTTCGGTCGTGGATCCGGG
>CAIXAA010000046.1 GCA_903917305.1 uncultured Myxococcales bacterium
GACCTCGTGCCGATGGCGCGCCTGCTGGCTGGCGGGCGCTGGGGAGACGTGCAATGACGCGGCGTTGGGTGACAGCGCTGCTGCTGGTGGCGGCGTGCGGCAGGCCGGCGCCGACGCTGGCGCCAGGTCCGGTGCACGAGCCGGTGCGCGAGCCGGCACCGATGCCGGTCCAGGCGCCGATCGCGGCTCCGGTTCCCGAACCGGCCGCGCCGCCGCTGGAACTGCCGGCGGGAACCACGGTCGGCGACCTGCTGCCGCCGCTGCCGCAACCCGTGGCGCCGCTGGCCGATGCCAGCCACGCCGCGCTGGCGATGCCCAAGATCGGTTGCAGCGACCTCGGGCCGGAAGGCGCGGCGCTGGTCAAGCGCGTGGAGCTGCCGCTGGCGCCCAAGGCGGCCGGCGAGCTGCCGGGCGTCCTGGAAGTCTGCCTGTTTTCGAAGGTTCTTGAGAAGGCGACGCCGGCCGGCACCGGCAAGCAGTTCATCGCGATCGCCGCCTGGCCGGGCGACGCCGTGCAGCAGACGACCTTCGAGCCGCTGCAGCACGCGCCGGAGACCTTGCCGCCGGAGCGCCAGAAGGCCGGCCACGACGCCGTGACCTGGGGTACGCTGATCGCGACCGGTCATCCGCAGATGCCGGTGCTGGCGGTGGTCAGCGGGCGCTTCCTCGACGGCGAGTTGGGCGAAGTGGTCGACTACCAACGTGAAGCGCGGCTGCTGGGACAGGACGGCAAGTGGGCGCCGTTCGCACAGCGCAGCTTTGCCACGGTGGATCTGGCGCACCTGGACGCGCTGTGCGCCGGAAAAGCCGATGCAAGTCCGGCCGATCGCGCCGCCGGCGCGCTGCAGGCCGCTTGCGATCGCCACGATGCGCTGGCGCCGGGTGCGGCCAAGGCGGCGAACGAGCGGCTGACCTTGCGCGCCAAGCGCTTGAAGGGCGCGGGCGATGCCGGGGATGCCGAGCGCGACGCCGATCCGCAGTCGCTCTGGTTGCGCGACGCCAAGAAGGCGCTGCACAAGGGCAACGGGCACGAGGCCTTCTTGCTGGCGCTGCGCGTGGATGCCGTGTGCGGCGAGGCGGCGACCGAGGCGCACGCGCTGCTCGGCGAGGTGCTGGCGGCGGGGCAGATCGCGCCGCAGAAGCCCAAGCCCGCGCAGACGCTGGTGGATTTGTGCGAGCCGCTGCCGGACAAGCCCGCGCCGCGGCGGGTGGCTCCCAAGGAGCCCAAGGCCAAGACGCCGTAGCGCTAACCGCCGGTGATCACGTCGCTGCTGCCCTCGATCATCTTGCCGTTGCCGCCGCAGTGGCTGTCGGCGTCGCCCATGCGGTGCGCCTTCATGCCGTTGATCTTGACGGTGCCGGAGCCGGCTTGCGCGGTCCAGGTGTTCGGCCCGCAACAGGCCGCATGCACGCCGGGATCGCCGACGCGGATCGCCGGGCGGCCGTTGACCATCACGTCCGGCGAGCCGGCGATGGCGGGTCCGACGGCGGGGTGCGGGCAGGCGGGGCAGCCGTGCGCGTCCGCAGGTACTTGAGACTTGTCGCCAAGGCGGGCCTGACCGGGTGACATGCGAACCTCCGCGTTCCTCGCCACTCTAGCGCCGCAGCACGGGGCCGGCAATGCGGATCATTTCGACAGCGGCGCGCCGATGTTCACGCCCATCTCGAGGCTGATGCGCAGGTTGGGCCCGATGCCGAACTCGTCGTAGATGTTGTACTTCCGGTCGCTGGTCAGCAGGCCCTCCACGCCCATGGCGAAGTAGAACCAGCTCTTGGCGCTGATGAGGCGCAGGGACCATGTCGTGTAGGAGAAGTCCGGCGTGCCGTTGTTCTGCGCGACGCGGTTGTAATGAAAGCCGCCGGTCAAGCCGGCTGCGCGCGGAAAGGCGACGCCGAGCCAGTACGACATGCCGTGCGGCGTCGCGCCGCCGCTCTTGCTGGGGGCGGACATGCCCTGGTAGGCGAAGTAGCGCGCGCCGACGAGGCCGGAGATCCACGCCGCGCTGTCCTTCTCGCCGTAGCCGAAGTGCAGGAAGCCGCCGCCGCCCAGGCTGGCGTCCGGTTTGACTTTCTTGTTGGGATCTTCCGCGGTTGCCAGGGCGCCTTCCAGGTGCATGACGCCGCCCCACAGCAGGCCGCTCTTGGAGGGCTCCGCAGGCGCGGTCGGCGTTCCCATGGAAGGCGCGGCGATCTTGGCGGGCGTCGTCTCCGCGCCCGGCGTCCGCTCGCGCAGCCCGATCGTCTTGCCCACCGGCTGCGTCGGCGGCGGGGGCACCGGCTCGGGTGGACGCGTCGCCGTGGTGGGCGGCGGCACGGAGCCGGTGGGCACCGTCGTCGGCCCCGGCTGGCCCGGCAGCTGCACCGTCGCAATCTGGGGAATCGGCCCGGCGGGCGCCGCCTCGGCCGGCAGCTGCGGCGCCAGGGCCAGCGTCACGCGCTGCGTGCCGGACTGCAGCTGCGCCACGCCGCCGCGCGCGAGGTAGCCGGCGCGCTGCACGCGAACGATGTGCGCACCGGGCGGCAGCGCGACGGTCAGCGGGGCGGCACCGCGCTCGACGTCGTCGACCACGACCGCCGAGCCCGCAGGATCGCTGTCAATCAGCAGGTTCGCCGGGCTGTTCGGCGCCGGAGCCGAGGGCGTCGGCACCACGGCCACCGTCAGCTTGCGCACGCCGTTGAACACTTCGCCCGCCGCGCGCCGGCCGCGCTGCGCCAGGCCCGGCAACGTGTAGGCCACGACCTCGGTGTGCCCGGCATCGGTCGTGTCCGCCGTGCGCCACAGCACCAGCCGCAGCCGCCACTGCCCGCCCACCGAACTGAGCGCCGTGGTCAGCGCGTACGCCGAGCCCAGGGAGCGCGCAATTCCCAGCTGGCAACGGAAGTCGCAGCCGCCCGGCAGCGTGCGCGTCGCTTCGGCCTGCGTGTACTCGCCCACCGCGTGCACGTCGCCGAACTGCGCGGAGCGCGCCTCCTGCTGCGCCGCCCCCAGCACCTCCTGCGTGGTGCGCACCGACTCCTCGTTGGTCTCGCCGCTGGGCGGCAGGAACGTCACGCCGGCCAGCGCCGCCTTGGTCGGCACCGCGATCTGCTTGTCCTGCTTCTCTTTTTCCAGGCGCAGCTTCTCCGCTTCGGCGCGCTCCGCGTCGGCGCGCTTCTGCGCGGCATCCGCGTCTTCCTTGGCCTTCTTCGCCGCCGCCTCGTCCGCGGCCTTCTTGACGGCGTCCTGGTTCATCGCCGCTTCGATGTCCGCCAGGCGCTTGCGGGCATCCGCCAGGCCTTCCGGGGACTTCTCGATGTTGCAGTACAGCTCGTAGAGCGCCTTGGCCTCGACCGGCTTGTGCGCCGCCTCACGGGCGCGCGCCGCGTTGAACACCGCGGTCGGCGTGCGCACGAGATCATAGACCTGCATGAAGAGATCGACGGCTTCGTCGAAGCGGCCGGCCTTGAAGCTCTCGCGCGCCTTGGCGTTGAGCTGCTCCGCCTTCTGCACCTGGGCCTTGGGACCCGGCGCCGCCAGCAGCGGGTGGGGCGCCGCCGTGACACCGAGCACGCCGCACAGGCCTAGGGCCATCGCCAACGCGCGCCAGCCTCGCGGGCTTCTGCAGCACATGCGCACACCTCGAACGCGGCGTCGGCACAGAGCCGCGCGGCGGTCGCGAGTATGCCGGGATTGCGAACTTCTCGCCAGATACCGGCGCAAGCGGCTACTGGTGGTGGTGCAGGCTCTCGCCGAGGTACGGATCGCGGGTCGGGACCAGCGAAGCCTGGCCGAGCGCACGGAACACGACGATCAGGAAGGCGCCGGCCAGCAGGGCGAACGCACCGACTTCCGCGGGACCGAAGAACGGCCCGTGCGCCGCGTGCGGATCGGCGTGCCCTGCGAAATGCGCCGTCGCGGGAAGGATTTGCAGGTACACGTCCAGGAAGTGGCCGCACAGCAGCAGGATCGCGACGCCGGCCAGCACGCGCGGCGAGCGCTTGTTCGGCCGCGGCAACAGCACGAAGAACGGAATCGTCCAGTTCACCAGGACGTTGAGCCCGAACAACGCCATCCACGCGCCATCCTCGCGGATGAGGAAATAGCCCGTCTCTTCGGGGATGTTCGCGTACCAGATCAGCAGGAACTGGCTCAGCCAGATGTAGGCCCAGAAGGTCGAGAAGGCGAACATCATCTTGCCGAGGTCGTGCAGGTGGTTGTCCGTGACCTGCGGCAAGTGCCCGTTCTGCTTGAGCCACAGCGTGATCAGCGTGGCCACGGCGACGCCCGCGACGTGCGCGCCGGCGAACTGGTAGACGCCGAACATGGTGGAGAACCAGTGCGGCTCCAGGCTCATCAGCCAGTCCAGCGCGCCCAGCGTCATGGTCAGGCCGAACACCACGAGGAAGATCGCGGACCAGCGCAGGTTGGCGCTGGTGTGCTTCTCGTCGCCGTCCGTGTCCTGCGCGATGCTCTCGCGGCGCAGCTTGCGCGTCAGCAGCGTCCAGGCGCCGAGGATGAGGACCATGCGGGCAAAGAAGAACGGGACGTTGAGCAGCGCGGACTTGTGCTGCAGCAGCTCGTCCTCGGCGACGAGATCCGGGTGGCTCCATTCGTACAGCGAGTGCATGCCAAAGCCGGTGACCAGCAAAAGCGCAAGCAATCCGTAGGGAAGCCAGGCCGTCATCGCTTCGGGCACGCGGCGCACGACCACGCCCCAGCCCGCCTTGGTGACGTGCATGAGGGCGACGACGACGCCGGCGCCGATGGCGACCGAGATCGAGTAGTACGCCGCGAGCAGGCCGCCGGACCAGGCGCGCCAGGGCTCGGCGATGAGCGCGTAGACAAAGAGGAGCGCGCCGACGCCGCACAGGCCCAGGGCGACCTTGCGAATGCTGGCGGGCGCCGTGAAGGGCACGGGGGCCAAGGGGTTCTCGCTCACTTGGCACCTCCATTCGTCACGGCCGCAGCGGGAGCGGCGGCCTGACCCGGAACCGGAGCCGGAGCCGGAGCCGGAGCAACGGCCGGAGCCGGGATCGGCGCCGCCGGCGGCTCAGGCGCCGCGACGAACGCCGCTTGCAGCTTGCGCACGTGCAGCACGATCCGCCACCGATCTTCCTGAGAAATCTGGCTGGCATACGACGGCATCACCGCGCGCGGCGCATCCTTGCCGCCGTCCGGATCCGCGCCGAAGGTGATCTTGTGGAAGATGCGCACGTCGCTGAACTGCACGTCCTTGTTGCCGGTGCGCGCCTGCAGCGAATCCGTGAGCTTCTGCAGGTCCGCCAGCTGCCATTGGCCGATGGTCGGCGCCTTCAAGGCCACCGGACCCTTGCCGTCCGCCTGCGTGCCGTGGCACGGGGAACAGAAGCGCGTGAACAGCTCCGCGCCGCGCTCCTCGTCCGACTTGCCGTAGGTCGGCCGCTTGGCAAAGCGCAGCAGGGCCTCATGGGCGCTGGGCGTCGACTTCTCTGCGTCGCGGATGGCGGCTTCGTTGTTGGCGAAGCGGTACGGCACGAAACCGCGCGGGATCGTCCCCGTCGGCGGCGCCTGCTGCACCATGCCGCCGCGCAGCACGGAGTTCGGCGCCTGCGACTCCGCCGCCTGCGAGAACATCATCGGGTTGAGCCACGGCAGGAACTCGACGTTCGGCTCGCGGTCGACCGCACAGCCCGTCGCGAGGCCCGCCGCTCCCAGCACGAGGCACGCCGCCGCAAGGCGCC
>CAIXAA010000047.1 GCA_903917305.1 uncultured Myxococcales bacterium
CGCTGATGTCATAGGTGATCAACTTGCCGTCGGCGGTCGCGCCCACCAGCAAGGTGCCGGCGACGCGGTGCAGCACGAGCTCTGCCGGAACGGCCAAGGCCGCGACCTCCGCAGCGGGTGCGGGCGGCACGTCGGCAGCGGCAGGCCATGCGCAAAGGCTGCCTGCGCAAACGAGAAGAAGAACCCGGGCCCAAGGCATCGCAGACATGGCCACCTCCAATGCGCAGCAAGAGTGCAACGGTTGCGCGGCCCAGCATCCAAGCGCAGCGGCAGACTGTCAAATCGCAAGGCATCTCCGCGAGGAATACGCGGCGCGCAGGAGACCTTGTCGGACGGGCGCTGCCCTTGGCGGCGCCGTGCCCACACCGGGCCAGCGCCACGCCCGGGATGGCGACAGTGCTCTGCCTTTTTGCTGCCGCCGTCGCCGCTTGACCGCCAAGCCACACGGAGGCTACGCTCGCGCTCCGCCCTACGAACCGCGGCGCCTTGCGTACTTTTCCGTTGGAGTTCCCCCCATGACCTTCGTCCCGACCCTTTCCCGGCCCGTCCGCCGCCGCTTCGTCGCCGCGCTCGCTGCCACCGTCCTGGCGCTCGGCGCCTCTTCCGTTGCCTTTGCTGAGGTCAAGATCGCTGTCGTCGACCTGCAAAAGGTGCTGCACAGCTCCGCCGCGGGCAAGGCAGCGCAGGCCAAGTTCGACGCGCTGCGCGACAAGAAGAAGCACAACCTCGAAGTCACGGACAAGGCGCTGCAAAAGCGCCAGAAAGAGCTGGTGACGGGCCGCGCGGAGATCGAGGACGCCATCAAGGCGCTGAACGGCAAGGCCGTGCCGGAAGACCTGCGCCAGAAGGCCGCCGCGTTCCAGGACAAGGCGAAGGACTTCGAGCAAGATGTCATGGAGTTCGAGAAGGCGCAGCGCACGACTGTCGACGACCTCGCCAAGAAGGAGTCGGATCTGCTCAAGCCCATCGAGGACACGATCAAGCAGAAGGTCGAAGCCATCGCCAAGGAGCGCGGTTTCAGTCTGGTGCTGAGCCGGCAGGTGACCGTCTATGCGGCGGATGCCTTTGACATCACGGACGAGGTGATCCGGCGGTGCGACGCCAAGTAGCCATGGCTGCTCCAGTTTCGAAGGCGCTCGCGTGGGCGGCGTGCGTTGCGCTTGGGGCCCTGGCCGCGGGCTGTCGCCGCGACGCCGCTGCGCCGATTGCTCCCGCGCAGTTGTTTCCTGATGCTGCGCCCGCGCCTGCGGCCGCTCCTGCGGCCGCGCCCGGTGGCCTCGCGCGAGCAGAGGCCGTCGCCGAAATCGAACCCAATGATTCGCCTGCAGAAGCCCAGCCCGTGGCCGCCAATGCCGTGGTCGATGGCGCCCTCGCGCGTCCGGCTGCTGCTGCGGCAGCGGACAAGGCTGCGAAACCCAAGGGCCACGCCAAGGGCCTGATCGTCCTGGACGAAGACTGGTACCGCCTGCCTGCGGTGCAGCCCGGCCAGATGACGCAGATCGATCTCGCCAGCGCGCCGCCGTGTGCGGAGCTGGAACTCTATGACGACACAGGGCGAACGCTCGTGCGGCGCGCGAAGTGGTGGAAGGCGGTGCGGCCGGTGCTGCCGTCCGTTGGTCCGGCGGCGCGGGCTTCGCTGGTGCGCGTGGTGTGTCGCGGCAAGGCGGGCGCGGATGCGGGCGGTCCGTACCGGCTCGCGGTGTGGACGCGCGCGGCGCTGCCGACCGAGGAGATCGAGCCCAACGACAAGCTGACCTCCGTCCCCCAGACGCTGCCGCTGGGCACGTCGCTGCAAGGCACGCTGGCGCCTCTGGAAGATGTCGACGCCTACAACCTGGACTGGAAGACGGCGCCGCCGGGCGAGTGCCTGCAGCTCAGCGTCGCGGGGGTGCCGGATGTCGAGATGGAGCTCGCGCTCTACGACCCGGTGACGCTGCAGCCGGTGCTCAAACGCAAGCCAGGACGCGGACTTGGCGTGCTGGTGCCGAACCTCGACGTGCGGCGCGTGGGCGACCATCCCATCGTGACCTTGCGCGCCGTGAGCGGCAATCAGCCGGATGCGCCGTATGTCCTGAGCGCGCAACCGTTTCTGCCCTCAGGCTGCGCGCGGCAGGCCGATTGCACGAACCTGATTCCGGTCGAGCGCGAGCCCAACGACGAGCCGGCGCACGCGCTGCCGGTGATGCCGGGCGCGCCGACGACCGGTTTCATCGACAGCCCGGGCGACATCGACTGGCTCGCGGTGCAAGCGCGGCCGGGACAGATTGCCGTGATGCGCCTCGTCGGGCCGCCGACCCTCAAGATGGCCCTGTCCTTTCAAGGGGCTGGCGAGGTGACGGCGGATGCGGGTCAGCCCGTGCGCTCCGGCGCCGTGCGCGTGCCGCCGGGCGGGCTGCTGGTCGGCGTGCACGCCCAGAAGGACGGCGCGAGCCTGGCGGACCTGTGGCGCCTTGATCTGCAACTGTTTGATTATACCGACTATGAGGTGACGACACCCGCGGGCGCCGCGGTGCCGGACCCGTGGTCGCCCGCGCACGTGCTGCTGCGGCACGCCGTCACGCCGGAGTTCGCAACCGGAGGCTGGTCGCGCCACGGCATGCTGGATATGCTGAATGAAGTCGACGTATTCGGCCTCGATCTGCGCACTCGTCCAGCGCCGGTGGGCCTGCGGGTCGCTTGCGGTGGCGACGGCGCGCTCGGCCTGACCTGCACGGTCCTGGCCGAGGATGGCCGGGAACTCGTCAAGCTGACAGCGGATCTCGATGGTACGATGCCGGGCCAGGCCACCATCGTGCTGGTGCCCGGCCGCTACCGCTTCGTCGTGCAGGCGCCCGGTCGCGTCAGCCCGCAGCCGTACGCGGTGCTGGTGCGCGAGCAGCCGGACGCGCAAGGGCTGCCGCTCGGCGGCACGCCGACCGAGGCGATTCCGTAGCTGTTACGCGAGGATGAGCGGGCGCGCCAACGCAACGGCCGCCGTCAGCA
>CAIXAA010000048.1 GCA_903917305.1 uncultured Myxococcales bacterium
CAGCTCGGCGGCCGCGGCCTTGGCTTCGGCGCGCGCCGTGGTGCTCCAGACGACCGACGTATTGCAGCGAACCGACGCCGGATCCACGCCAACCGCTTGCAACGCGGTCGCTTCGGCAACGGGCAGCGCAGTGCGAGGCGCAAAGGCGGCGGAGGGCGCCGGACGCGCTGCGCCGCACCCGCTCCCGAGCATCCACGACACCAAGCCGACGATCAGGCAGCGCCACATGGCGGACAGCACATCACGAATTGGTCACCGCCGGCAAGGGCAGCCTCTGCCGCGGTGGCCGAAAGGCTGGCGCCGTGGTACGTTGGCCGCAATGCCGGACATCGGCCAGCCGAGGACGTCCATGCGTCAGCGACCTGTCGTCTACCTGTTCGACATCGACGGCACCCTGCTTTCGAGCGGCGGCGCCGGGCGGCGCGCGATGGAACGTGCCTTTGGCGTGTGTTGCGACCGCGCCGACGCCTGCACGGGCTTCTCCATGGCCGGCATGACGGACCGCGGCATCGTGCGGCTCGGCCTGCGCGCCATCGGCACCGCCGACACGCCGGACGAGATCGACCGCATCCTCGCGACCTACCTCGACTTGCTCGTGGGCGAGATCGCCAGCGCCACCGACTACCGCCTCCACGAGGGCGTGCGCGAGGCGCTCGACTGCGCCGCCGCCACCCCGCGCAGCGTCGTCGGGTTGGGTACCGGCAACGTCCGCGCTGGCGCCGCCATCAAGCTTGGACGCGCAGGCATCTACGAACGCTTTTCCTTTGGCGGCTTTGGCTGCGACGACGAAGACCGCGCGGCCCTGCTCGCCGTCGGTGCGGAGCGCGGCGCCAGCCTGCTGGGCTTGCCGCGATCGGAGTGCCGCGTCGTGGTCATCGGCGACACGCCGCGCGACATCGCCTCGGCGCATGCCATCGGCGCGGAGGCCATCGCCGTCGCCACTGGCGGACATTCCCTCACCGAATTGAGCGCTTGCCAGCCGCGGCACGCTTTTGCCAGCCTTGCGGACCCCGGCGCCCTCGCGGCCCTCGCCTGTTCCTGACGCTCCCCCCGCGAATCGCACATTCGGCAGGTGTCATGCAGCCTTTGACCAAGTTGCCGCAGACCGTGCTCGCCCGCGTCAAGCCCAAGCTGCGCGGCGTCTCGCACGAGATCGCCTTCTACACGAGCCTGCTCGGCGGCGCCCTGCTCGTCTGGTTTGCGCCGCCGGGCACGCGCGTACCCTTGTTCGTCTGCGCGCTGGGCCAAAGCGCCATGCTCGGCATCTCGGCCGTCTACCACCGCCCGACCTGGCTGCCGACCGCGCGCGCCCGGATGCGCCGCCTCGATCACGCTGGAATCTATCTGCAAGTCGCTGGCACCTACACGCCGATCTGCCTGCTGGCGGTCGGCGGCGATCGCGGCACGCGCCTGCTGGCCATCATGTGGGCCGTCGCGGCGCTGGGCATCGTGAAGTCGGCGTTCTGGGCCCATGCGCCCAAGTGGCTGAATGCCGGCCTCTATCTCGCCATGGGCTGGGCCATGCTCGTCGAGTGGCCCGCCATCCGCGCCGGCCTCGACGCCGCGAACATCGCCCTGCTGTTCACAGGCGGCGGCCTCTACACCGTCGGCGCGCTGATCTACATGCGCCGCTGGCCCGATCCGCGCCCGGCCGTGTTTGGCTACCACGAGATCTTCCACCTGATGGTGGTGCTCGCATCCGCGTGCCATGTCGTGATGGTCGCTAGAATCGCACGGGTTTTCGGCTAGAGCGCCGATCAACGGCCGTTGATGGGCGCTCTCCGGAGCCGGCGCGTCCGCATCGGCGCGCTGGGCGACCAGAATACACTGCCGAGCACATGATCAGAAACGAGTTTCTGATCGTTGCTCTAGAAGCGATAGCCCAGGCGCAAGAGGCCAAAGCCGCCGAACGCGAGCGCGGCGCCCTTCTGCAACTGGTTGGCACCGGCGCCGGCGATGCCGCTGAGCAGCCAGCTTCCGATGCGCAACTGCGCGGAAGGACCGACGATGTGCTCCTGTCGGCCCCAGCCTTCGATCTTGGTGCCCAGACCGGCGCGCGACTGGGCTTCGGCGCCGACCAGCAGGCTCTGCGTGACGCGGTAGCCGCCGCCGAGGTGGCCTTCGACGTCCTGATCCTTGCCGTCCGGATCGCCGCCGACCACGAAGTTCGCAGCGATCTCGGTACGTCCGCTGCGGTAGCCGCCCAACAGGTGCAACTCGACCTCGCCTTCCGGCTCGTTGAAGCCTTCGGGGCGAAACAGCGCCATCACCGCGGCTTGCAGACCGGATCCCGGGCCGCCGACGAACTGCCACTTGAGACCGACGCCCGGCCGGTAGCTTCCCGGGCGCAGGCTCGTGCCGGACGCCGTCAACTCCGCCATCAAGCCGGCGCCAAGGCCCAGGCGCGCCGTCACGCCAGGTGACACGGCAAAAGCGCCCGGCGCCCCTGAACTTGCGCTCGCCGTCACGTCGCCTTGCCACTGCCCGAGCGACGTGGCGCGCCGCGTCAGGTTCATCTCCGACTGCTCGATCCACGCCGCCTCGGGCGCCGCCGCATCGCGCACGCTGACGGTGGGATGCGCCACGGCGTCCACAGCCAGCACCGGCAAACTCAGCAGCATTCCAAGCGTCAGCACCGCTGGAAGCATCAGGATGGTGCGCACGTTCGCCCGCCTTGGCCGCGCGCGGAGCCGGCCGTTCATCTGCCGGCAAGGCTACTTGTTCGCCCAAACCGAAGCAAGCAAAGCCGATCAGGGCACGCGTGGGTCCATCGCGTCGATGTCCGCGAGCAGCTGCTTGGCGTGCACGCCGGGATCGACGTCGCGGTAGACCTTGGCGACCTTGCCCTGCCGATCCAGCAGGAATGTCACGCGCTTGGCCATGCCCAGCGTGGTCGGGACGCCGAACGCGTCGATCCAGCGCCGCTCCGTGTCGGCCAGCAACGGGAACGTCAGCTTGTATTCCTTGGCGAAGTCCGCCTTGGACGCCACGTCGTCGCCCGAGACGCCGTACACGTGCACGCCTGCGTGCTCGAAGAGGCTCCAGACATCGCGGATCGCGCACGCCTCTTTGGTGCAGCCGGGCGTCGCGTCCTTGGGGTAGAAGTACACGACCGCAAAGCCGCCGCGCGCTTCATGCAGGTGGTGTTCCTTGCCATTCTGGTCCAGGGCGACGAGATCCGGCAGCTCCGTGCCGACGGCGAGCAAGCCGTCCTTGTCGGTGGGACCGGCAGCCGGGTGCTGACGACCGCCACAGGCGCTCAGAGCAACAGCAAACAACGACAACAACTTGCGAAACGGCATGGCGACCTCGCTGGGGTTCGTGGAGTTCAGGATGGCCCCATCCTACGACCGCCGCCGGGCCACGTCACGCACCATTCATCGATGGCGCGCCAGCGCCACCGCCAGCGCCTGTCCGGTGTAGCTGTGCGCCACCTGCGCCACCGCTTCCGGCGTGCCCTGCGCCACCAGCCGGCCGCCGCCATGCCCGCCTTCGGGGCCGAGATCCACCACATGATCCGCGACTTTCACCAGATCCATGTGGTGCTCGATGCACACGACCGTGTTGCCCTTGTCGCACAACCGCTGCAGCACCTCGATCAGCTTGCCGACGTCGTCGTAGTGCAGCCCCGTGGTCGGTTCGTCCAGCACATACAGCGTCTTGCCCGTGCCCGGCCGCGCCAGCTCGCGCGCCAGCTTGATGCGCTGCGCCTCGCCGCCGGACAGCGTCGTCGATGGCTGCCCCAGCGCCACGTAGCCCAGCCCGACCTCCTGCAACGTGCCCAGCACGCGCTTCAAGGCCGGGTAGTGCGCGAACAGGTCCAGCGCCTCTTCCACCGTCATGTCCAGGATATCCGCGATGTTCTTGCCCTTGAAGCGCACGCCCAGCGTCGCCTCGTTGAAGCGCCGCCCCTTGCAGATCTCGCACGGCACGTAGACGTCCGCGAGGAAGTGCATCTCGATCTTGAGCATGCCGTCGCCGTGGCAGTGCTCGCAGCGCCCGCCCTTGACGTTGAAGGAGAAGCGCCCGGGACCGTAGCCGGCCGTGCGCGAGTCCGGCAACTCCGCGAAGATGTTGCGGATCAAATCCCACAGCTTGGTGTACGTCGCCGGATTGGAGCGCGGCGTGCGGCCGATCGGCTGCTGGTCGACCTCGATCACCTTGTCGAACAGGTCGATGCCCTCGATCGAGCCGTGCGGACCGACCGGGCGCCGCGCGCCGTTCAGGGCATTGCACAAAGCGGGTAGCAAGATGTCGTGAATGAGCGAGGACTTGCCCGCTCCCGACACGCCCGTCACCGCGACAAAGCAGCCGGTCGGCAGATCGACGTCCAGATCCAGCAGGTTGTGGCTGCGCGCCCCGCGAACCGCCAGCCAACCCTTGGGCTTGCGCCGCTGCTTCGGCAGCTCGATGCGCGCGCGCCCGGCCAGGTACGCGCCGGTGCGCGAGCGCGGATTCGCCATGATCTCCTGGAGATTCCCCTGCGCCACGATCTCGCCGCCGTGCCGCCCTGCCCCCGGCCCGAAATCGACCAGGTGATCCGCCGCGCGCAGGGTGTCGTCGTCGTGCTCCACGACCAGCACCGTGTTGCCCAGATCGCGCAAGTGCTCCAATGTCTTGACCAAACGCTGGCTGTCGCGCGGGTGCAGGCCGATGCTCGGCTCGTCCAGGATGTAGAGCACGCCGGTCAGCTCCGACCCGACCTGGCTTGCCAAACGAATTCGCTGGCTTTCCCCGCCTGACAGCGTCGCGCCGCCGCGCCCAAGGCTCAGGTACTCGAGCCCCACCGCCTCCAGAAAGCCAAGGCGCGAGGCGATCTCCTTCTGCACTTCCGCTGCGATCTTCGCGTCATTGCCGGACAGCGGCACCGCCAGCAGCCACGCGTGCAGTTCGTTCACCGGCATCGCCGTCAGGTCCGGCAGCGACTTGCCGGCGACGCGCACCGCGCGCATCTCGGGCTTGAGGCGCATGCCGTGGCAATCCGGACAGTCCGCCTGCACGAAAAACTGTTGATATTGCTCGCGCATCTGCTCACTGCTGGTCTCGCGCCAACGCCGCTGCAGCTGCGGAATCGCACCCTCGAAGCGCGACGCCCAATGGCCGCCGCCGTGCTTGCCCTGCCACTCGATCTGGATGCGCTCATCGCTGCCGAACAGCAGAAGATTGCGTTGTTCTTCCGAAAGCTTGTTCCACGGCACGTCCAGCGGCACGCCGAACTGCTCGTGCACGCCCTCGATGACGCGCCACGCCCACGTGTTCTCCGGCCCGCCCCAGGACGCAACCGCGCCTTGCCGCAGCGTTTTGCGTACGTCCGGCACCATCGTGTTCGGATCGACCTGCATGGCAAAGCCAAGACCGGTGCACGCCTCGCAGGCGCCCAGCGGGCTGTTGAACGAGAACGCCAGCGGCGTCAACTCCGCGAAACTACGCTGGCACGTGTCGCACGCCAACGCCTGGCTGAACGCCTGCTCGCGCCACGGCGGCTCCTGCCCTGGCGGCGTGTCGGCCACGCTGACCACGACGCGCCCTTGCCCGCGGATCAGCGCGGTCTCGATGCTGTCGGTCAGCCGCCGCTTCTCGGAGGCGCGCACGACGGCGCGATCCACCACCAGGTCCACGTCATGCTTGCGTTTTTTGTCGAGCGCGGTCTCCGCCGTCAGCTCGATGACCGCGCCGTCCACGCGCGCCCGCACGAAGCCTGCCTTGAGCGCCTCGGAAAACACGTCTTGAAACGTACCCTTGCGCTGCCGGTCGATGGGCGCCAGCACCAGGATGCGCGTCCCTTCAGGCAGTTGCAGCAGGCTCTCGACGATCTGCCCCGGCTCCTGGCTGCCGAC
>CAIXAA010000049.1 GCA_903917305.1 uncultured Myxococcales bacterium
AGGACGAGCTCGGGCTCGCATTGTTCGAGCGCTCTTACAGTGGCATGACCTTGACCCCGGCGGGGGAGCGGCTGTTGGTGGACGTTGAGAGAGTCCTGGCCGCGGCAATGGCGGTACATAACGTCGCGAAGGCGCTGAAGGGTGAGGTCACAGGTAGGGTGCGAGTTGGCACTTCCTCGGACCCCGGCTTCATCCGGGTCGGCGAATTCCTGAACACCCAGATCAAGCGCCATCCCTTGTTGCAGGTGGAACTGCACCAAGAGGTCACCGGCGCGGCGTTCGCGAAAGTGCTAGACGGCGACCTGGACGCGAGCTTCTACTACGGCGATCTTGAACACCCGGCAATCGACAGGCTCTGGCTGCGCGCAAGCGTTTATCGCGTCGCGGCGCCCGCGACCTGGTCAGATCGGGTGCTCAACGCGAACTGGAACGAACTCGCATTGCAACCTTGGATCATCACGCCGCCGATCAGCAGCCATTACAAGTTGCTGCGCACGCTATTCGCAAAGCATGGCATCGAGCCCTCCGAGGTGATAGAGGCGGACCAGGAATCGGTAATCGCGAACTTGGTCGTGTCCGGTGTCGGACTATCCTTGATCCGCGAAGACTTGGCGCTCGAAAAGGAAGCCTCTGGTGAGATGTGCCTGCGCAAGGACGTGCGGGTCGAAAGCACGCTCTGGTTCATTTATCTGCTCGCGCGCAAGGACGATCCGGCGATCCTCGCCCTGCTCACTGTGCTGCGCGACCTATGGGTGCTATGCGCTACTCCAGACACCGCACAACGGGAACGATTACAAAGGCAAACGGCTGCGCGGGGGGATGGTGTTAGAGCGGCAAGAGCAGGTTGAATGCGTGGTCCATCATTTGTTCGATACCGTACCAATTCTAGAAGCCGGCTGCTGATGGCTCTTCTTTGACCACGAGGCCAATGCCGCCAGCTTCTTTTGCGATACGTGGTTTCTCGTACTTGTCGGCTCTCTCTTCTTCTGCGTGGAATTCCGGTGGGCGACGCGTCGCATCTGCTTGCGCTGTCTCGGCCGGCTTCGTTCCCTCAGTTGCAGCCGTGGCGTGCGCGCTCCTTCTCCATGCGGGTGAATCGTTGACAGAGGTTGCAGAGGCCATGTTGCCGTTTCTGCCGGCCTCCATATATGCCTTGTGCGCGGCGCGAGCTGCCGGGCGATGAATCTGGCCAGTTCTCAGTCGGGATGCTTGCCCTCGGGGACGTTTTCCAACACCGCCCCGGTTTTGGCATCCACACCAACTTCCTGAGTGGCCTTTCCGCGGCGGATGTCGAAGGAGTAGCGCAAGCCGCTGCCGCCCTTCTCCTGCTCGAGTTCCTCATCGACGATCTTCCCCGGAAAGGCCTTGACGGCGATGACACGCGCTTCCGGCATCGTGATCTTGGCCTCCGCTGCGTATTTCTCACCGGTGAAGGCATGGGCGGCAAGTGCGCTGAAGCTCAATGCACCGAACAACATAATCAATTTTTTCATTTCAATTTCCTGCAAGAAACGCGGACATTCGCGTAAGTGTCAATCTAGCAGTCGAACATTAGCCCACGATTAGTGACTGTACCGGCGAAGGAAATTCGTACCCAGCGGCCTTAGCGAGGCTGGCCTAGGGCTGGCCGCGCTGCTGGGCTGCGTGCCTGCGCCGCCATAGCCAGACGACGAAGCCTGCCGCCAGCATGCCGATCAGGACGGCTGCCTCGATGCGCTTGAAGTCCCCCAGCAGCGCCGTCAGGGCCATCCCGAAGAAATAGCCGGCGCCGGTCACGAGCGGCGCCCAAAGCGCGGCGCCTATCATGTCGAGCACGGCGAAGCGCAGATAAGGCACGCCGCTGGTGCCCATGACGATGGGGCCGGCAACGCGCAGGCCGTAGAGAAAACGCATGGTGAGAATGAACACAGCGTGATGGCGTTCGAGCACGGCGTGAACTCGGGGTGCGCGTTGTGCGAGTGAAGGAAAATGCGAGATCAGCGCGGTGCCTCGCCAGCGACCGAGCAGGAAGGCCAACTGGTCGCCCAGCGTCGCGCCGACAAAGGCCACCGAGACGACCAGCGGCCAGTGGAGTAGTCCGCGGTGAGCGGCGAAGCCGGCGGCGAGAAGGATCGTTTCCCCTTCGAACAGGCTGCCCAGGAACACTGCCAGGTAGCCGTAGCTGGCGATGAAAGTGCTGATCATGGCGCGCTCGGCTGCCGGTAACGGAACACCAGCCCCGGCCCGTCGGCCCGATCGTCGAGAGTGACCGTGCCGCCCAGTCGCGTCGCCGCATCGCGCGCGATGGCCAGTCCCAGACCGCTGCCCTCGCCGCCGGCGCCCTCGATGCGGTAGAAGGGCGCGAAGACGCGTTCGCGCTCAGAGTCTGCGATACCCGGGCCGGAGTCCCTCACCTCGATCACCGCGTCAACGCCTTCTGCGTACACCCGCAGCGTGACTTCGCCGCCGGGAGGGGTGTAGCGCAAGGCGTTGTCCAGCGCGTTCTTGAGAATGAGCTGCAGGGTCTGAGGTTCGGCGGCGAGAACGATGCCACCGACGTCCTCCAGGCCGAGATCGATGCTTCGTGCTTCGGCCAGTGGCAGGTATTCGGCGATCAACTCACGCGCTAGCGACGAAACGTCCAGCGGCGCCACAGCTGCGGCACCGGCCTGGCTCTTGGCCAGGCTCAAAAGCTGTTCGGTCAGGCGCCGCGTCCGCTCGATTCCGGCCTTGAGGGGTGCGACGCGCGCTCGGATGGCGTCGGGCGTGTCGGCCCGCTCCAGGTTCTGCGCCTGCAGCGACAGGGCGGTCAGAGGACTGCGCAATTCGTGGGCGGCGTCGGCGATGAAGCGGCGCTGTTCGCCCATCAGCTCATTGACCCGTGCCAGCAGGCGGTTGATGGCGCGCACGAAGGGGGCGATCTCGTCTGGGACATCGCCGTCGGGCAGAGGCCGGGGTCGCCCGGCCGGCTGCTCGTCCAGGGTTTGCGCCAGGGTGCGCACCGGCGCGAGTTCGGTCCTGACGAGGCGCACGGCGAGCCAGATGAGCAGCGGCAACAGCAGCAGCGGCACCAGGGTGCGCAGCGCGCTATTCTCGGCCATCTCGTTGCGCACCTCGGTTTCCTGGGCGACGGCGATGCCTTGGCCGGACTTGGTCTGGCGCACGAACACGCGCCAGCGGCCGCCGCTGTCGCCCAGGGTATGAAAGCCGGGCGGCAGGCCTGAGGGCAGCCAAGCCGGCAGATTTGTCCCGGCGTCCGGGGGCAATCGCATCACCAGCACCCGATCTTCCGGGTCGTTGTCGGCGCCGCCGCCGTCGGATGCTTGTCCCGCTCGGGGCAGGTGCTCGCTGTCGGCCAAGACGGCGATACGGCGCAAAGTGTCGTCCTGGAATTCCTGGGCTTCGACGTAGGCGAAGCCGAACGAGGCGGCGCCGGCCACCAGGCACGCCAGCACGATGGCCAGAGCCAGGGTGCGCGACAGATGCCTCTCCAGCGAACGACTCATCATGGCGTCTCCTTGCCGCCGATGATACGGTACAGCGTCGGCATCACCACCAGCACCAGCGGCAGTTGCACCACCAGGCCGGCGATGATGGCCACCGCCAACGGCTGCTGCATCGCCGAGCCTTGGCCGATGGCCAGCGCCAGCGGCAGCAGGGTGAGAATGGCGGCGAAGGTGGTCATGGCGATCGGGCGCATGCGGTTCTTGCCGGCTTCGATCAGCGCCTGTCGGTGCGGCATGTCCGCGATCAGATCGCGGTACTCGGAAAAATAGAAAATGGCGACCTCGGTGACGATGCCGACGATCATGGTCATGCCCATCATCGCGGAAATGTTGAGCTCGATGCCGGTCAGCCACAGACCGGTGAACACCGCCGACACCGCCAGGAGCGGCATCGCCAGAATCGCCAGCGCCATGCGGAAGCTCTCGTAGAGGAACAGCAGCAGCAGGAACACCAGCCCGACGGCGGCGGCGAAGACCGCCATCAGGCCGCGGAAGGCGATCTGCTGTTGCTTGTAGAGGCCGCCCAGTTCGAAATACATGCCGTGGGGCAAGAGCTTCGGCGTCGCCATCACCTTCTGGATGTCATTGATCACTGCGCCCATCGAGCGGCCGCTGATGCGGCCGGTGACCGCCACCATGCGCTTCAGATTCTCGCGCTTGATCTGCGGCTGGCCGCTGACCGGATTGATGCGCGCCACCCGCTGCAGCGGAAAGACATGGCCGTCCGGGGCGCGGATCAGCAGCTTGCCGACATCCGGGACGACGGCGCGCTGATGCTGCGGCGTCCACACCCGCACCCCGACCAGCTTGGGGCCGTTCTGCATCTGCGTGGTGACCACGCCGGAGAGATAACCGTCGAGAATTTGCGTGATGCTGTCCGGATTCATTCCTTCCAGCGCAGCCTTCACCCGATCGACATGGATTTCCAAGGCGTCGCCGGCCGGATTGATGCCATCGCGGGTGTCCACCACGCCCGCGATCTTGGCGATGGCCGCGACCACTGTCTGCGACGCGGCTTGCAGCTCGTCCGGATTGTCGGAGAACAGCTTGATCTCGATCGGCTGCGGCACCGACGTCAGGTCGCCGATCACGTCCTCGAGCAATTGCGCCAGTTCGATGTCCAGCCCCGGCACCTTCGCCTCGACCTGCCTGCGGACATCATCCATCACCGTCTCGATCGGCGGCCGCTTCCCGGATTTCAGGCGCACGAAGAAGTCACCCTCGTTGGCTTCGGTCAAGCCGCCGCCCAGTTGCGTGCCGGTGCGCCGCGAATAGGTGTCGACGTTGGGGTTGGCCTTAATGATGGCCTCGACCTGCTGCAACAGGCGGTCGGTTTCGGAGAGCGAGGTGCCCGGCTGGGCGCGATAATCGAGAATGAATCCGCCCTCGTCCATGGCCGGCATGAAGCCCGAGCCGACCTGGCTGAAGGCGACCAGGCCGAGGCCCAGGAGCGGCAGCACGAACAGCAGCAGCAGCACCGGACGCGCCAGCACGCGCTGCATCAGGCTCGCGTAACGGCGATGCAGCCACGCGGTGATGCGTCCGCCTTCTTCCTGGGCAGCATCGCGCTCGTCGAGGAAATGATCGGCCAGCAAGGGCACTGCGAGCCAGGTGACGAAGAATGAGATGATCAGCCCCGCCGCCATGGTCAATGACAGCGCCTTGAAGAACGCGCCGGTGACGCCGGTGAGGAAGGCCAGCGGCAGAAAGATGACGATGGTGGACGCGGACGAGCCCGC
The DNA here is from genome assembly GCA_903917305.1 of uncultured Myxococcales bacterium. GTDB lineage: Bacteria > Myxococcota_A > UBA9042 > UBA9042 > UBA9042 > CAIXAA01. The sequence goes on from CAIXAA010000049.1 coordinate 5,225, forward strand.
CAGGGGACGGATGAACTCCGCGGCGGCGGCCATCACCCGGCCGTGGTGCTCGCCGGGGGCGCCACGCAGCCGGCGCACGATGTGCTCGACCATGACGATGGCGTCGTCGATGATCAGCCCCACCGCCGCGGCCATGCCGCCCAGGGTCATGATGTTGAAGCTCATGCCCAGTGCGTAGAGCAACACCACCGTTGCCGCCAGCACCGTCGGGACCACCACGGCGGCGATCAGGGTGATCTTGAGATTGCGCAGGAAGGCGAACAGCACCAGCACTGCGAGGCCGGTGCCGAGCAGGATCGCGTCGCGGACGCTGGCCGCGGAATCGGTCACCAGCACGCTCTGGTCGTACCAGTTGGCAAGTTTGACCCCGGGCGGCAGCTGCGCCTGGTAGGCGGAGAGCTTGGCGTGGATATCGCGGGCGATCTGCACGCTGTTGCTCGCGGGTTGCTGATAGATATTGAGCAATACCGCCGGTCGGCCGTCGGCGTCCACCTTGATCCACTGCGGCACCACGCCGTCCGTCACCTGCGCCACGTCCTCCAGTCGGACGATGCCCTGGTCGCTGCTCTTGATGATGGTGTCGCGGATCTGCGCCAGTGTTTTGAGGCGCGTGTCGCTGATCGCCAGATACAGCTTGTAGTGGTCTTCCAGCCGCCCCACGGCGCTGACCACGTTGGCTGCGGAGAGCGCCTGCGCCACGTCGCCCAGCGTCAGTCCGTAAGCCGTCAGCCGTGCCGGATCCACCGTCACCCGGTATTCCTCGCGGGCGCCGCCGATGACCTGAATGCGCGACACGCCATCGACGCTGGAGAGCAGGGGGCGCAGCTGATAGCGGGCCAGATCGTAGAGGGCGGTTTGCGACTGGCTGCCTGAGGTCAGGCTATAGGCCAGGATGGGGAATACCGTCGGGTCCATGCGCTTGGTCGATGACTGGGTGCCCGGCGGCAGCGTCGCCAGGATCTGGGTGATCGCCTGATTGACCTGCGAGGTCGCCAGCCCCATGTCGTTGCCCCAGTCGAAGCTCACCGAGACTTCGGCCGAGCCCCGGCTGGTGGTGGAGCGCACATCGCGCACGCCGGGGACGCGGCGCACGGCTTCTTCCACCGGCTGAGTCACCGCCAGCATCATCAGGTCGGCGGGCCGGTCGCCGGCATCCAGCGACACCAGGACGCGCGGAAAATCCACCGTAGGGAACAGCGTCACCGGCAGCCTGAATGCCGCCAGCGTTCCCCCCAGCGCCAGCAACACCAGCAGGAACAGAATCGAGCGACGGTGATCCTGCAGCCACCGGGTGAAGCTCATGGAGTGCCCTCGCGAACGGCCATGCCGTCATGCAGTTCATAGTTGCCCAGGCTCACCACGCGTTGCCTGGGGTCGAAGGCACCCTGCACTGCGATCAGTCCGTCCTGCTCCAGCCCCGTGCGCACACTGATCCTCTGTGCCTTGCCCGCACGTACCTGAAAAATGTAGGCGCCCTGGTCGTCCGTCAATACCGCCGAACGCGGTACTACCCACGCCGTACGACTCTCCAGATGGATATTGGCGCGCACCCGGGTGCCGGGCATGATCAGCCTGTCGGGCAACTCCACCAGCACGTCGACGAACTGGGTCTGCGGATTGATCACGCCGAACACTTGCGCCACCCGCCCTGTCGCCTTGCGTCCTCGGTCGAACAGCGGTGCCACGTCGACCGCCATGCCGGGGCGCAGGCGCGCCACCTGGTCGGGCTCGATGCCCAGCAGCACGCGGCTCTTGCCGTTTCGGGCCAAGGTCAGCACCGGCGCAGCTGCGGCGAGGCGCTCACCCTGGGCCGCCAGGATGCTCCACACGACGCCGTCGAAGGGCGCGACCATGTTCTCCAGTGCCCTGCCTGCGCCGATCGTTTCCTGCGCCTGCAGCGCCGCTCCGGCGTCCGCCAGTGCCTTCTTCGCCGCCGCCAGCTGCGATTGGGTGGCAAGCTGCTGGCTCGCCAGTTGCTCGGTGCGCGCCAGCTCTCCCCGGGCGAAGTCCTGCGCCTCAAGCGCCTGCCGGTACGCCAGGCCGGCATCGGCAGCGGTACCGAAGCGCAACAGGACATCGCCTTTCTTCACCACCTGACCGGCGCTCACCGGCAGGCTGACGATCTGGCCGGGACGCGGCAGGCTGATGGTCTCGCGGGCGCGGGTATCGGGCGATACCACGCCATAGCCCGACAGCGCGGCAGTCATCGACTGCTGCTTCAGTGCCACGGTCTCGACCGCTACGCTGGGCGGCTCCGCCGCTAAAGTCTGGCTGGCGGCAAAGAGCACCGCGAGCAATAGAAGTACTCGACGCTTCATTGGGGGCTCCTGTTTTTGGCTTTAACTAGCAAAAGGATTCTATGGTGAGACGTAATGCTTTTACACTTATAGAACTTATCTTTGCGATTATCATCATTGCAATCGTTGTGATGTCTATGCCTTTGATGATGAAAACAAATGAA
>CAIXAA010000050.1 GCA_903917305.1 uncultured Myxococcales bacterium
AGAAGAAGGTCACGCGTCCCGGGCTGATGAAGGTCGGCTGCGACGCCGGCCACACCTGGATGAGCGCGTGGATCGCCGTGTTCGAGCATCCGTACTTCGCGGTGACCGACAAGGAAGGCCGCTTTTCGCTCGGCGATGTGCCGCCCGGCGACTACACGCTGATGTATTGGCATGAAAAGCTGGGCAAAGCGTCGCACAAGTTTACAGTGACGGCGGGCGGCGCCATCGACGCTTCGCACGCCTACAAGTAATCCACGGAAGACAAGGCGGCGCGTGGCTCCTTTCCAGCGCGACGAGAACCGCAGTTTTCGCGCGGCCTTCGTGCTGCTGAGCCTCGCTTTCGCCGCGGTGACTGTCTGGGCGATTGCCGACGAGACCTGGGTGCGCCGGCCGTGGAAGCACTGGCAGGAGGCGTATGCGCAGTTGAAGCCGGGGCACGCTGCGCCGGGGACGGTGGCGCAGCTGGTCGTGCCGGAGCTCGGCGTGGTCGACCGCTGCGTGACCTGCCATGCCGCCATCGATGACCCGAAGATCCTGGCGAAAAACCTGCCGTCGGTGCTGCGCGCCCATCCGCAGCGCATCACGTTGCTCCAGCAACATCCGCTGCTGCGCTTTGGCTGCACGCCGTGCCATCGCGGGCAAGGCCTCGCATTGACAGCGGGAACCGCGCACGGCGAGGACGATCCGCACTGGCTGGAGCCGATGCAGCGCGGCCGCTACGTGCAAGCCGCCTGCCTGGGGTGCCATCCCGACGAAGAGACGCTGGCGGGCGCGCCAGACCTGAGTCGCGGCCGACGCTTGTTTCGCGAGCTGGGATGCGGTGGCTGCCACGCGACGGGCTCGCCGCTGCCGGAGCCCAAGCGCGGTCCGTCGCTGCGCCACGTCGCGGCCAAGCTGCAGCCGGGCTATCTGCTGGCGTGGATTCGCGATCCTCAGGCGCGCCGCGCGGCGCACACGATGCCGCAGTTCTGGCCGGATGCCGGCAAGGATCCCAAGGTGGCGGCGCAGCGCGACCGCGAGACCATGGCCATTGCCGCGTATCTCCTGGCTTCCTCAGAGCCTCTTGCCGCCGCCGTTGCGGCGCCGCCGACGGATCCCGCGCGCAGCGAGTCCGGGCACAAGCTCTTCGATCACCTCGGCTGCCGCGGTTGCCATGCGCTTGGTGGAGCAGGGCGCGACGAATTGCAGATTCGCGAGGAAAAGCCAGGTGCTGTCGACGCGAACGCAGCGTGGGATTCCTTTGGCGGTGCCGAAGACGCTGCCGAGCCGGCGACCGCGACGGCGGCGCCGCCGGCCATCGACTTCGCGCCGCCGCTGGGAGAGCTGGGCGCCCGCGTGCGTCCCGGCTTTGTCTTCGCATGGTTGCAGGATCCGACGCAGTACTGGCCAGCCGCCACGATGCCGACGCCGCGCGTCTCGCCGCAAGAGGCGCACGACCTCGAGTCCTGGCTGGCGACCGCCGCGACCACGCCGGTGCCGCCGGCGCCGCCGCAGCTGCTGGGCGCCATCGACGCCAGGCTCGCGCAAGCGGGCAAGAAGCTGATCGCCCAGTACGGTTGTTTTGGCTGCCACGACGTGCCCGGTTTCGAACAGGAGGGCCGTCCCGGTCCGGATCTCACCGACTACGGCACCAAGGATCCGCGCGACATGCTGTTCGGCGCCACGCCGCCGCCGCGCGAACAGCGGACGTGGGCGCGCTTCACCGAGCAGAAGCTGCGCTCGCCGCGCGCGCAGGCGGCCGAGAACGTCCACCTCCTGATGCCGCAGTGGCAGCTGAGCGACGAGGATGTGCTCGGTCTTTCGGTGTACCTGCGCGGCCTTCGCGCCAGCCCGCCGCCCCCGGCGTACGTCGTCCAGCCGCCGCGCGCGGCGCAGCGCCGCCTGGCGGAGCGTGTCGTCGCGGATCGCGGCTGCCGGCAGTGCCACAAGCTCGATGACAAACCGGGTGCCATTGCGCGGTATTACGTCGATGCCCACCTCGCGCCGCCGCAGCTCGACGGCGCCGGTGCGCGCCTGCAACCGCAGTGGCTGTATGGCTATCTGCTCGATCCGGGGCCGCTGCGTCCGTGGCTGGACGTGCGCATGCCGCGCTTTCGGCTCACGGAGGCGGAGGCCGAGGCGGTGACGGCCTGGCTGGCTGAGCGCTCCGAGAAACCCGCGTCGCTGCGCCCGCTTGCGCTGCATCCGATCACGCCGGAGCGGGCGAAGACGGGCGCCGGCCTGTTCGAGCGGCTCAAGTGCGTCACCTGCCACCGGTTGCAGCGCGGCGACGGCGTGGAGACGGCGCAGCTGGCGCCGGACCTCGGGCTGGCGCGGCAGCGGCTGGATCCGGCGTGGGTGCGCAAGTTCTTGGAAGATCCGGGAAAGATCCTGCCCGGCACGCGCATGCCGCAGTTCTTCCCGGACGGTCAGACGCCGGCGCCGGACGTGCTCGGCGGCGACGTGGCCGCGCAGATGGACCTGCTGGTAGACTACTTGATGAACCTGGGGCTTCTGCCCGTGGAACCCGCAGACGGAAAGGCGCCATGACCGACAGCCCGAAGCGACATCACCTGTGGGGAAGGCGCGATTTCCTCACCGCCATCGGCTGGACCGCCATCGCCGGCTCCCTGCTCGCCGGCACGGCCGCCTTCGGTCGCCTGCTGTTTCGCCGCGCGCCCGTCGAAGCGCCCACGTTGTTTCGCGCCGGTCGCCCCGCCGACTACGCGCCGGGCACCGTCAGCGACCGGTTCCTCAAGACCTGGCGCGTGTTCATCGTTCACGAAAAGGGCAGCCTGTACGCCATCTTCGGCAAGTGCACGCACCTCGGCTGTACGCCGCGCTGGTACAGCCGCGAGTCGAAGTTCAAATGTCCCTGCCACGGCAGTGGTTTTGACACGGCGGGCGTCAACTTCGAAGGACCCGCGCCCCGGCCGTTGGAGCGCGCCCGCGTCTGGCTCGACGACGCCGGCGACCTGTGGGTCGACGTCGGCCAGCGCTACGAACGCGACAGGTGGAGCCAACCCGGCGCCGCGCTTGTGCTCGCCAAGGAGCGCGCATGACGCGGCGCCCCAGCCTGTGGCGGCAGTTCTACAACTCCGTGTTCCGGCATCGTTTTGACGACACGCCGCGCAACCGGCTGCTGCAGATCACCAGCAACGTGTTCCTGCACCTGCACCCGGCGACCATCCGCAGGCACGGTCTGCGACTTCGCTACACCTGGGGCATGGGCGGCCTGTCGTTCCTCATGTTCCTGGTGACGGTCGTGACCGGCGTGATTCTCATGTTCTATTACCGACCTACGGCCGCGTTCGCCTACATCGACATGAAGAACCTGCAGCACGAAATCCCGTTCGGCATGATCCAGCGCAACATGCACCGCTGGGGCGCGCACGCGATGGTGATCCTCGTGTGGTTTCACATGCTTCGCGTGTTCCTGTCCGGCTCCTACAAGGCGCCGCGCGAGTTCAACTGGGGCGTCGGCGTGATCCTGCTGACGCTGACGATGCTCCTGTCTTTCACGGGTTATCTGCTGCCATGGGATCAGCTGGCGCGCTGGGCGATCACCGTCGGCACGAACATGGCCGCGGCCACGCCGTTCCTGGGCCACCAGGGTCCGGGCGCGGGCTTGACCGGTGTGACGGAGCGTAATGATCTTCGGGCATTGCTGCTGGGCGGGCCGCAGGTCGGCGACCCGGCGATCCTGCGCTTCTACGTGCTGCATTGCATCTTTCTGCCGATGATCGCAGCGATTCTGATGATCGTGCACTTCTGGCGCGTCCGCAAGGACGGCGGCATCTCCGGGCCGCCGCATGTGGACGAGGAACCGCGACCCGGACGCGCCCCGGCGCGCTCGCACGGCTTTCGCCCCAAGACCGAGGATTGATGCAGAACTTCCTGTGGATCCTCACCCAACCCGACAACCTGCCGATCGCCGGCATGGTCCTGGCGCTCGGCTTCCTGCTGGGCGTCTGGCTGCGGCAGGCGCTGCGCCATGACCGGCTCATCCGCAGCGGCCACAAAGACGACATCGAGCGGGAGATGCGCCGATGACCGAGCGCCAGCCGGACGAGACCCTGCCCGACGCGGTCACGACCTGGCCGCACCTGGTGCGCATCGAGCTGTTGGCGACGCTGGCGGCGATGGTGCTGCTGACGGTGTGGTCCATCGTCGTCGACGCGCCGCTGGAAGAAGCCGCGGATCCGAACCGCACGCCGGATCCCTCGAAGGCGCCTTGGTATTTTCTCGGGCTGCAGGAGCTGCTGGTCTACTTCGACCCGTGGATCGCGGGCGTGATGGTGCCGCTGTTCATCATCCTGGGGCTGCTGGCGATTCCGTACCTGGACCGCAACCCGAACGGCGCCGGCTATTACACGTTGCGCGAAAGGCCGTTTGCCATCTCTGCGTTCCTGTTCGGCTTTCTTGGCCTGTGGGTGCTCCCCATCGTCATCGGCGTGTTCTGCCGCGGCCCCGGCTGGAACTGGTACTGGCCATGGGAAGCCTGGGACATCGCCAAGACGCCGCACCTGACCAACATCAACCTGACGGATCTGCTGGGCATTCCCGCGAGCCTGGGCGGCGTGCTGGTGCTGGGCTGGTACGGGCTGGCGCTGCTGTTCTGGCTGTGGCAGCGGAAGTCGGCGGGATTGCAGCGGCTTGGCGGCGCGCGCTTCGCCATCACGGCGTTCCTGCTGCTGACCATGGCGGCCATTCCGGTGAAGATGGCGCTGCGGCTGCTGCTGAACGTGAAATACGTGTGGGTCACGCCCTGGTTCAACGTGTAGGCCGCACGGCGTGCAGAACCGCAATGATCGTCATGCTATCGGTGATCTCGCCTGACAGCACCATCTGCAGGACCAGATCCAGCGGCATCGCCGTCACGTCGATTTGCTCGTCCTCATCCGCCGTTGCACTGGCCGGCTCCAGCTCGCGGCCGATGTACAGGTGCGCGGTCTCGTCGATGGAGCTCTTGCTCGTGTGGTACACGCACACCGGCTCCAGGATCCGGGCGCGATGCCCAGCTTCTTCGGCCAGTTCGCGCTGCGCGGCGTCCTCGAAGCGCTCGCCCTTGCGCACGCCGCCGGTCGGCATCTCCCAGGTGTAGCGCCCGGCGATGTAGCGATACTGGCGCACCATCAACACGTTGCCGTCGCTGGTCAACGGCAGCACGCCGACGCAGTGGCCGCATTCGATGACGGTGTAGGCCGTCTCGCGCCCATCGGCCATGCGCACCTGGTCTTCGCGCACACCCAGCCACGGCGTCTTGTGGATCTGCCGGCTGGACAACTTCTGCATTGGATTGGGGTTTTCGTCGGGCATCAGGTCCTCTTGCAGCTAGCGTTTCC
>CAIXAA010000051.1 GCA_903917305.1 uncultured Myxococcales bacterium
CCTTGTCGCCGCAGCTCCAGGTGCCATGGCATTGCCCGCTGGCCAGGCCGGTGGCGTCGTAGGCGACGCGAAAGCACGGCGTCGTCCAGCCGCCCGCCTTGGCCGCCGCGCTGCAGCCGCACGCTTGCGACACCGGGACGCAGACGGGGACCGACGCGCCGTCCGCCGTCGAGGCGCTGTCGCACACCGCCCCTGGCGCGCAGGCGCCGTCCGCGCTGCAGGGGGCTTCGCAGAACCAGCCGGCGGCTCCGGCCGGCTGTCCCAAGGCCACGCAAACGGCACCTGGAGTCGCGCAATCTTCTGATTTCGTGCAAGGATCGCACAGCGACCGATCGCCGCCTGCTGTCTTGGCCACATCCGCCGGCGCCGCGCCCACTTCGGCCGCGTCCGCCGCGACGTCCGGGTGCTGCACCGACAGCGCGGTGGAATGCACCGACGCCGTGTTGCCGCACGCCCCCAAGCCCAGCACGATCAGCCATCCCCACGCGCCGCGCATGTCCACCTCAGCGCGCCAGGACGAAGCCGAAGGCCTGCGTCGTCTTGGCGCCGTTGTCGGGAGCCCAGTTGCCATCCGCGAGGTTGCCCGTTGTGATGGTCATGCAGCCGATGCCGAGCCACGAATCCGGAGAACTGCAGTCGTTCTCCTGGTTGTTCGTGATGCCGATGCGGCAGCGCGACGTGTTCAGGCCTTCCTGGTTGCAGTTCATCTGCAAGGAGCTGTCGCCGAGCAGCGACTTCCACGCCGCCCGCCCGACCGTGCTCGCCGAGTACTTGTCGTCCTTGAGCAGGTAGTACAGCGAGGAGCCCAGCATCGGCACCTGGATGAAATTCGCAGGAGCAGTCCCCACTTGCATGCCGACGCGCAATGCCGTGAACGGCACCGTGCTGTAGCTCTGCAGCCGCGCTTCGCCGGCGCTGAGGTCGAAATTGCTGGGGTTCAGCACGTCCGCCGTGGTCCAGATCGCCGCCGCGCGCGCAAACGTCGTCTTGCTGCCGTCGGTCTTGAGCAGCAGCGTCCAGCCGCCGCCGTCCGACACCATGTCGCACCACGCCTGGAACGGCGCGCCGGGTCCCGTGCCATCCGGGTCGAGCCAGTAGGCGCCGCTCGGCGGCTTGCCCATGACGTCGAGCGCCTGTTTGCAAGACGTTGCCGGCACGGCCAGCGTGCCGATCGTGCACGCCGCCGCCTTGCACACGCCCGGCCCGCACGCGCTGCCGTCCGCGGCGCCGACGTGCTGGCAGCCGGCGATCGCGTCGCAACTGTCCGCCGTGCAAGCGTTGCCGTCGTCGCAGCCGAGCATTCCGGCCGGCACGCACAGCTTGGCCTGGCAGGTCTCGCCCAGGGTGCACACGCTGCCGTCGTCGCAGGCGCCGACGTTGGCGACGCCCAGGCAGCCCTTCTGCGCGTCGCAGTAGTCGTCCGTGCAGCTGTTGCCATCGTTGCACACCAGCTGCGTGCCGACGCAGCTGCCGCCCGCGCAAGCGTCGCCGGTCGTGCACGCGTTGCCGTCACTGCACGGCGCGGCGTTGAACGCCTTGGTGCAGCCGGCCAGCGCATCGCAGCTGTCGGTCGTGCACAAGTTGCCGTCATCGCACACCAACGCCTTGCCCGGCACGCACGCGCCGCCGGCGCACGCATCGCCGGTTGTGCACAAGCTGCCGTCGCTGCACGGCAGGCTGTTCGTCGCGGCGATGCAGCCGGTCTTGGTGCTGCAAGTCTCGGTCGTGCAAGGGTTGCCGTCGTCGCAGCTCAGCATGGCGCCCGATTGGCATAGGCCGCCCTGGCACGCATCGCCGATGGTGCAGGCGTTGCCGTCCGAGCAAGCGCCCGAAATCACCGCGAACACGCAACCGCTCGCCGGCGCGCAGCTGTCGCTGGTGCACACGTTGCCGTCGTTGCACGCCATCGCCGCGCCGGAGACGCACACGCCGCCCGCGCAGTGATCGCCCAAGGTGCACGCGTTGCCGTCCTCGCACAGCGCGACGCTGGCCGTGTGCGTGCAGCCGAGCTGGACGTCGCAACCATCGAGCGTGCAAGGGTTCGCGTCGTCGCACGTCGCCGGGCTGCCCGGGCTGCACACGCCGCCGGCGCAGTGATCGCCGATGGTGCACGCGCTGCCGTCGTCGCAGGACTTGCTGGACAAGGCGAAGGTGCAGCCGCTGCCGGGCGCGCAGCTGTCGTCGGTGCACGGGTTGCCGTCGCTGCACGCCAAGGCCTTGCCGGGGCTGCACGCGCCGCCGGCGCACTGGTCGCCGACCGTGCACGCGTCGCCGTCGTCGCACGCGCTGCTGCTGGGCGTGTGCACGCAGCCTTGCGCGCTGCTGCAACTGTCCGCCGTGCAACCGTTGCCGTCGTCGCAGTCCTGCGCGCTGCCGGGCACGCACACGCCGCCCGCGCACGCGTCGCCGAGCGTGCACGGATTGCCGTCGCTGCAAGCCGCGTCGTTGGCGGTGAAGGTGCAGCCGCCGGCGAGGTCGCAACCGTCCGTCGTGCAAGGGTTGCCGTCATTGCACGGCGTCGCCTTGCCGCCGACGCAGGCGCCGCCCTGGCAGTGGTCGCCGCTGGTGCAGCTGTTGCCGTCATCGCACGCCGCCGTGCTCGCGCCGTGCGTGCAGCCCTGCTTGGCGTCGCAGCCGTCCGCGGTGCACGCGTTGCCGTCGTCGCACGGGCTGGCGGCGCCGGGCAGGCATACGCCGCCCTGGCAGGCATCGCCGCTGGTGCAGGCGTCGCCGTCGTCGCATGGCACGGTTTGCGTCGTGAACACGCAACCTTTCACGGGATCGCAGCCATCGCTGGTGCACGGGTTGCCGTCGCTGCACGGCAGTGGCGCGCCCGCCGCGCAGCTGCCGCCCTGGCCCTGATCGCCGGTCGTGCACGCGTTGCCGTCGCTGCACGGCAACAAGGTCGCGGTGTGCTGGCAGCCGGCGCCGGGCAGGCAGGTGTCGCTGGTGCAGCCGTTGGCGTCGTCGCATTCGGCGAGCGTGGTGCAAGGCTTGGCGGTCGTTGGCGACACGTCGTCGGCGGCGTCGGTGGCGAGCAGGTCGCCGCCGTGCAGGTCGCCGGCGCCATCGAAGCCAGCGTTGGCCGCGCCGCGCACGGCGGTGTCATCGCCGCAGCCGCCCAGGCTGCAGGTCAGCGCACCGAGCAAAGCCAAACAAATCCAGGAAATTCTGCTGCTGCCTGACCACTGCGCCATCGCGCCGCTCCTGCCAGCCGCGCGCCTGGCGGAAGGTTCGCCAAGGAAACGGCAAGGCTGGCAACGGCGACGCTACGACGCGCACCCGGCAGTGACAAGCTTTCCCGAGTTGGCCATGAAGAATTCACCGTGCCGTTGCCCAAAGCCCGGCATCGAGGCAGCGCAGCACCGCCAACGCATCGACCTGGCGCAGCGTGGCTACGGATTGCCCTTGCACGCCGCCGGTGCCGCGCCGCCCGCCGAGGCCGTGAAGCTCGCGTTGATGTAGCACTTCGTCATGCACCAATCGCCGGCCGGCTGCCAGAACTTGCCCTTGCCGGAGCACACGTCGCCGCTCTGCTTGCAAGGCACGAACACGTCCGCCGTGCCGCCGCTCATCGTGTTGGGCCAGTTGATCTTGCCGACGTACCACATGTCGAGCGCGTCCATCGCGACCTTGCCGAGGTCGACGATCTTGTTGCCGAGCACGTAGATGCGCACCGTCGCGAACGACTGGCCGTAGCCGTGGTCGTTCCAGTAGTGCGCGCCGATGCTGTAGGCCATGGGGCTGTCCTTGGTGCCCTCCAGCACGGGCAGGTTCATGTTCTCCGGCCCCATGCCATCGGTGTCGTCGAGATCCAAGGACGGATCATCCTGCGCCGCAGGATTCGCGGATCCCCAGTTCGGATTCGGATTGAACCAGAAGCAATCCCATGGATTCGAGAACCACGGATCCGGTGTGCCATCGCAGTCCAGATCCGGCCCCGCCGCCATCGGGTGCGCCAGGTGCAGGTCGAAGTCCGCGCCCGCGGCCGGTCCCGAGTTCGTCTGATCCGGATCCAACGGCGTGTCCCACAGCAGCTCGATGTGCAGCGCGTTGCTCGGCACCACGTTCACGTCGATGCAGCCCTTGTTGCACGCCTCCTTGCCTTTGCCGTCCCAGACATCGAGGCAGAACTCGTACTTGCCGGCGACGTTGGCCTGCAGCGTGGGATTCGGGAACGTGGCGTTCGGCAGCAGCGGCTGCAGCGAACCGTCCGGCTGCGTCACCGTCCACAGGTACTTGGCGATCGCCGTGTCGCTGGCCGCCTGCGAGCCGTCGCTGTGCAGGTGCAGCATCGTTTGCGGAACGACCTCGCCGCCTTCCTGGACCACCAGACCCGGGATCGGACATTGCCCCGGCAGCAAACCGCCGTCCGGCTGGCTGGCATCGGCTTGGGCATCGGGCGGCGCCGCGTCGGCCCCGGCGGTATCGGCAGCATCGGCCACATCTGGAGCGGCAGCGGTATCGACCGTGGCTGTCACGTCCTCGGAAGCCGGCACGTCGGCTGCGGTCGCATCGGCATCGGCGACGTCCGCGATATCGTCTTGCACCACGCCGGCGGCGCGCGGCGTCGGCGACGAACAGCCGACGGCTAGCAACGTGAAGATCAGGCAACTGCAACGAAAGATGTCTCGGCGCATGGCGCAACCCCCGGCTGGGGCGAGCATGCGCGTGCAGGTGGGGAGCGTCAACGAATCCGTGCCGCCCGCCGACGAGCGCGCCTTGACGCCCCGCGCCGCCCGGCTGAACATCCGGCGTGCCACGCGGCTCCCGTGGGAACGCCAGACGATGTCGAACACCATGCACTTCAAGGTCTCTCCGCTCCTGCTGCGGCTTGCGCTCGCGCTGTGCGTCGCCGGCGTGCTGCCTGCCGTGCCGCCAGCGCAGGCCGCCAAGCCGGCCGATGACGCCACTGCCGTGGCCGCGCTGGCCAAGCAACGCTTCAAGGAAGGGCAGTTCGAGATCGCCGCGCGCCTGTTCGTGCGCGCCTACGAGATGTCGCGCCGGCCGGCCCTGTTGTTCAACGCGGCGCGGGCGCGCGAGGCGGAGGGCAACAAGGACTCGGCGCTGCGGCTGTACCGCACCTACGTCGAGATCGAGAAAGACGTGGCGGGACGCGAGGAAGCGCGCGTGCGCATCACCGTGCTGGAGGAAGCCGGCGCGCACGACGACACCCGGCCGCCGCCCGTCGAGGACAGCAAGAAGAAGGACGCGCCCGCCAAGGACGACGCGCCGAGCAAGAGCGATGTCGCCGAGAAGGTGGCGCAGGAGGTCGGCAGCGGCGGCGGCCAGGTCGACAAGCTGGTGCCGTTCCAGGCGAGCGGGACGCACAAGCTGGGCCTCAAGGTCGGCCGCATCGTGTTCGAGGAGATCGTGCTGCGCAACATGCCGACGGCCAAGGATGTCGAGGATTCGCGCAAGGATACGGGCGACAAGAGCCACCCGAAGATCACCGTCGGCTATTCGAACCCGAGCAGCGGCGAGGCGGAGGTGAAGATGAAGGTCAGCCTTGAGACCGCGAGCGGCGAGGTGCTGATGAGCTGCAACACCTCCGAGACCGTCAAGGCGGGCGTGCACAACGACCACTCGAACCTGTGCTGGATTGCCGGCTTGAAGACGCTGGACTGGCCCAAGATGACGCGCCTGCACCTGGTCGCCAGCGTGGTGCCGAAGAAATGAGCCGCAAGGTCGCGATGATCACCGGCTGCTCCTCGGGCATCGGCCGCGCGCTGGCGCTGGAGCTGCAGCGCCGCGGCTGGCAGGTGTTCGCGACGGCGCGCAGGCTGGAAGCCGTGGCGGATCTGGCGGGCATGGACCAGTTGGCGCTCGATGTGACGGACCAGCAGTCCATCGACGCCGGCGTGGCTGCCGTGGTGCAGCAGGCCGGGCGCATCGACCTGCTCATCAACAACGCGGGTTTTGGCCTGATGGGCCCGGCGTCGGAGCTGCCGCTGGGCGACCTGCGCCGCCAGATGGAGACCAACGTCCTTGGCGCGCTGGCCGTGGCGCAGGCGGTGGTGCCGCACATGCTGCGGCAAAAGAGCGGTTGCATCGTCAACGTCGGCAGCGTCGCGGGCGTGCTGATTACGCCGTTTGCCGGCGCGTATGGCGCTTCGAAGGCGGCGCTGCACGCGCTGACCGACGCGCTGCGGCTGGAGCTTGGGCCGCTGGGCATCACCGTGGTGTCGCTGCAGCCGGGCGGCGTGGTGTCGAGCTTTGGCGAGACGGCGTCGGGGCTGGCGGCGCAGGCCTTGCGCGCGGACTCGGCTTTTGCGCCCATCAAGGCGTCGATCGAGGCGCGGGCGCGCACCGGCCAGCAGGGCGCGATGGACGCCACGGAGTTTGCACGGCGCGTGGTCAACGTGCTGGAGCTGCCGCAGCCGCCGGCGGTGGTGCGGATTGGGACGCACTCGACGCGGTTGCCGTTGCTGCGGTGGCTGCTGCCGGTGGGGTGGACGGACCGGATCTTGCGCAAGAAGTTCGGGCTGACGCAGCTGGGACGCCCCGAAACGCGGTAGTCGCGCACCCATGCGCGCGTGCCGCCAAGATCACGGCAGGCCGCTGCGGTCCAGATCGGCGCCAGCCGGCGTAATCCGTCATTATTTCAGGGTCAAGTGCCGCGGGCGCGCGCAAGCCTGGCTTTCGTGCCCGGGCCGGGCGTCAGGTCAGGCAAATCGGCGACGCCAGACAGACCCGTCCTCAAACAGGCGCGACTCGCCAGAGCGCTTGCCCAAGCTGCCATGGTACTCAATGGAATTGGGCGTGCGTTGATCTTCACTGGTGCATCTTCGCGAGATCGTTGACAGAGAAAAGCATAGCCAACACACTGCACTCGATTCTGCCAATCCCCATCGGCTTGTGCCCGTCAGTCGACAAGATTCTGATCGTTCACTCGTGTGCTCGCGAGCCCGGCGGCCATGGCCTTGGTCCGGGAACGCAATGGAGGAAGAATGTTTCGAACCATGATGGGCCGAGTGCCGCAGTGGTGCGCTCCTGCCTTGGTAGCCGCCGTGTGCTCCCTGTGGAGCCCGAGCGCGCGGGCGTTGGGCATCGTGCCGACCAGCGACGCCACTGCCTTGCTCGCAGCGCTGCTCGACACCAGCACCATCGAGGTCATCTCGAGAGGCTATAGCGGATTTGACGGCGCGGCCGGCACCTACACCGCGGGACCGCTGAGCATCAGCAACGGCATCATCCTGACGTCAGGACTGGCGACCAACGCGCTGCCGCCGAACGACACAGGTGCGAAGTCGACAGACAACTCGCTGCCGGGCGATGCATTGTGCGATCAGCTGGTGCCAGGCTTTGCCACCCACGACGCGGCCAAGTTGACGATCTCCTTCAAGCTCAAGCCGGGCCTCAAGGGCATCCGCATGGACTACATCGTCGGCTCGGAGGAGTTTCCCGAGTACGTCGGCCAGGCGTTCAACGACGTGGTCGGCATCTTCGTGGACGGCAAGAACATCGCGGTCGATGCCGGCGGCAACCAGATCTCGATCAACGGTCCGTTCTTCGAGGGCGCGAGCGTCATCACGGACAATGGCACGCAGTACGACGGCACGACGCCCCGGCTCACCGCGGTCGCGAGCCTGCCGGACGCCTCTGCGGTGCACACGCTGACCTTGGTGGTGTGCGACGCGGGCGACGGCCAGCTGGACACCGGCGTGTTCGCCACCGCCCTGATGGGCTGCGGCGACGACTGCCCATCGGCCGGCAAGACGTCCTGGTGCGGCGACGGCAAGGTCGATCCCGCGACCGAGCAGTGCGACGACGGCAACAACGTCAACGGCGATGGCTGCAGCACCTCCTGCGTCATCGATCCCGGCTACAGCTGCATCGGCGCACCCTCGGTCTGCAGCAACGTCTCGCCGGCCTTCGTCTGCGGCAACGGCATCGTCGAACTTGGCGAGGACTGCGACGACGGCAACAACGTGGGCAACGATGGCTGCACGCCGTCGTGCCTCATCTCGACCGGCTGGGCCTGCGGCGGCACGCCATCGGTCTGCACCAAGACGACCAAGTGCGGCAACGGCCTCATGGACTTCGGCGAGGAGTGCGACGACAAGAACACGACCGCGGGCGACGGCTGTTCGCCGACGTGCCTGATCGAGAGCGGCTATGCGTGCAAGAACGCGCCGAACATCAACACCGGCTCGGACGGTCTTGGCGGCAAGTCGACCATCGGGGCGGACGATCTGGTCTGGACCTGGTCCGCCCTGCCCAACACGAGCGGAGTGCCGGCCAAGGTATCAGGCAGTTGCGCCGGCGCCTGGGTCGCCGAGCCCGCCAACGCCGGTTGGATCAACCGCTACGGTTGCGGCACTACGACGCCGGAGAACAGCGACACCTACTACACCGCCACCTTCGACATCGCGACGGCCAATGCGGCCAAGTACGCAGTCCTCAACGGCACCGTGTGGGCGGACAACTACATCACGGACGTGACCGTCAACGGCACCAGCACGGGTTTCAGCGGCACCAACTTCTCGGGTCCTGGCCTCAGCTTCGGCTCGTGGCCGAGTTCGCTCTACATCGTGGGCACCAACACCATCACCGTCGTGGTCCACAACGCCGCCGGCGCCACCGGCAACCCCGACGGCCTGCTGGTCAGCGTGCCCAACGCATTCGGCATCGGCTCGGTGTGTTCGCTGCTGTGCGGCGACAGTTCGACCGAAGTGGGCGAGTCGTGCGACGACGGCAATACGGCCGGCGGCGACGGCTGCTCGGCGACCTGCCAGATCGAGAACGGCTTCACGTGCGTCGGCGGCCCGTCCCTGTGCTCCGCCATCGCCTGCGGCAACGGCATCAAGCAGCCCGGCGAGGCGTGCGACGACGGCAACCTGACCGATGGCGACGGCTGCGACAGCAACTGCACGGCAACGGCTTGCGGCAACGGCATCGTGACCGCCGGCGAGGCGTGCGACGACGGCAACGGGGTCAACGGCGACGGCTGCGACAGCAACTGCACGGCAACGGCTTGCGGCAACGGCATCGTGACCAGCGGCGAAGCGTGCGACGACGGCAATGCGACCAGCGGCGATGGCTGCGACAGCAACTGCACCGTGACCGCCTGCGGCAACGGCATCAAGACCGCCGGCGAGGCGTGCGACGACGGCAACCTGACGAGCGGCGATGGCTGCGACGCGAACTGCAGCGCCACGGCTTGCGGCAACGGCATCGTGACGAGCGGCGAAGCCTGCGATGACGGCAACGGCATCGACGGCGACGGCTGCACGCACGCCTGCGCGTTGGAGGTGTGCGGTGACGGCATCTTCAATGTCGGCGAGGAGTGCGACGACAAGAACACGGCGGACGGCGACGGCTGCTCGGCGACCTGCAAGATCGAAGCGGGGAACGCCTGCAAGAACGCGCCGAACATCAACACCGGCTCGAACGGCGTGGGCGGCCAGGCCGAAGTCGGCGTCAATGACCTCGTGTGGACGTGGTCGACGGCGCTCGGCGGCGACGGCACGCCGGCCAAGGTCGCGGACAACTGCGCGCCGGGCGCGTGGGTCGATCCGCCCGTCGGCTCGCGCTGGGTGAATCGCTACGGCTGCGGCATCTCGACGCCGGAGAACACCGACACGTACTACACGGCGACGTTCGCCATCTCCACGCCCGAAGCGGCGTCCAGCACCGTGCTGGCCGGCACCGTCTGGGCCGACAACAGCATCACGGACGTGCTGGTCAACGGCACCAGCACCGGCTTTACCGGCACCGGCTTTGGCGGCGCGGGCCTCAGCTTCGGCTCCTGGCCCAGCTCGCTGTACAAGGCGGGCGTCAACACGCTGACGGTCATCGTGCACAACGACTTCGGCACCGGCCTGAATCCGGACGGCCTCTTGGTCAGCGTGCCCGCGGCGTTCGGCAGCGGCTCGGTCTGCGGCAAGATGTGCGGCGACGGCGCGACGGAGGTCGGCGAGACCTGCGACGACGGTGGCACGGCGAGCGGCGATGGCTGCTCCAGCACCTGTCAGGTCGAGCCCGGCTACAACTGCCTGGGCGGTCCATCGATCTGCACGGGGCCGGTCTGCGGCAACGGCAAGCTCGAGATGGGCGAGCAGTGCGACGACGGCAACACCAACGGCGGCGACGGCTGCTCGCCGGACTGCCAGAACGAACCGCCTCCGCCGACGTGCGGCAACGGCAAGATCGACGCCGGGGAGCAGTGCGACGACGGCAACAACAACGGCGGCGATGGCTGCTCGCCGACCTGCCAGAACGAACCGCCTCCGACGGTGTGCGGCAACGGCAAGGTGGAAGCCGGCGAGCAATGCGACGATGGCAACACCAACGGCGGCGATGGCTGCTCGCCGACCTGCCAGAACGAACCGCCGTTGTGCGGCAACGGCAAGATCGAAGCCGGCGAGCAGTGCGACGACGGCAACACGGCGTTCGGCGACGGCTGCAGCAGCACTTGCCAGTTGGAGCCGAAGTGCGGCAACGGCAAGAAGGAGGCCGGTGAAGAGTGCGACGACGGCAACAACAAGGACGGCGACGGCTGCAGCGCGACCTGCAAGGGCGAAGCGCCGCCGGTGGTGTGCGGCGACGGCAAGCAGCAAGGCGCCGAAGAGTGCGATGACGGCAACACCAAGAATGGCGATGGCTGCAGCTCGATTTGCCACAAGGAAGTTGCGGCGGCGGTGTGCGGCAACGGCAAGCAGGAAGCGGGCGAGCAGTGCGACGACGGCAACACGAAGGACGGCGACAGCTGCACGAGCAAGTGCCGCAGCGACAAGGACAAGGACACGGTTCCCGACGAGGCGGACAACTGCGTCGACACGCCGAACGCCGACCAGGCCGACTGGGACAAGGACGGCAAGGGCGATGTGTGCGAGCCCGGCTCGCTGGCGGTGACCGGTGGCCCGTGCACGGCGAGCCGCACGAGCTCCGGCGGACAGGGCACGCTGGCGGCGCTGCTGCTGCTGGTGCTGGCGACGCTGCTGGGCGTGCGGCGGCGCCGGTCGCTGCGCGTGGCGGTGGCGCCCGTGCTGCTGCTGGGTGTTGCGGTGGCCCTGCCGGCGCAGGCGGCGGACTACCAGATCGAGGCCAACCGCTTCAATCCTTCGCCGTTCTTTCACGATCTGATCGGCAGCGAGAAGGGCCAGACGAACGGCGGCTATCCGTGGAGCGTCGGCCTGGTGCTCGACTACCAGAAGAACCCGCTGGTGCTGCGGCGCGTCACGGCGACGGGCGACACCAAGATCACCGACATCGTCGCGAACCGCGGCACGGCGAACCTGATGGCCGGCGTGCGCATCCTCGACTGGCTGGCGCTGGGCTTGGACGTGCCGGTGCTGGCGCAGGGAGGCAACGGTTTCGGCCCTTTCGCCGCACCCGCCTCGTTTGCGCTGGGCGACATTCGCCTCGTGCCGCGAGCGCGGGTCCTGCAGTCTGAGGATGGCAAGCTGGCCCTGGCGCTGACCGCGGCGACCAGCCTGCCCACCGGCAAGCTGTTCGACCACTACACCGGTCGCAACAACGTGTCGGTGGCGCCCGGCTTGCTCGGCAGCTGGGACATGGCGCACGGTGGCTTGCTGCTCGATCTGGCGGCGCTGCTCGGGCCGACGGACAAGCTCGCGAACGTGTCGCTGTCGCAGGCCATGCAGGCGCGCCTGGGCGGCTACGTCGTGGCGGTGCCGGACGCGCTGCACATCGTCGCGGAAGTGAACGGTGCCACGCAGATCAGTGCGCCGTTCGCGTCGGCGGTGCAGAGTCCGCTCGAAGTGCTGGGTGGCGCGCGCTGGTATCCGGTGCGCAACATCGTGGTGCTGGCGGGTGCGGGCGTCGGCATCGAAAAGGGCGCCGGCAACCCGGACTTTCGCGTGTTCGCCGGTGTGCACTATGCACCGCTGGCCGCGCCCAAGGCTGCGCCCCCGCCGCCTCCCCCGCCACCGCCGCCGCCGCCCCCTCCGCCGCCCCCGCCGGAGCGCAATCCCGACAAGGACAAGGACGGCGTGTGCGATCCGTGGGTCCGCGAAGAAGGGCTGCTGGACAAGTACAAGGCGGTTTGCAAGGGCAGCGACCAATGCCCGAACGAGCCCGAGGACATCGACGGCTTCGAGGACGCGGACGGCTGCCCGGATCCCGACAACGACAAGGACAAGATCCTCGACCCGGACGACAAGTGCCCCGATGACCCGACCAACAAGTGCAGCGCCGCGCGCGTCGGTGGCCAGATCGCCATCTACAAGCGCGTGGAGTTCGCGGTCGACAAGGCCATCATCCGCAAGGACAGCTTTGGCATCCTCAATGAGGTGGTGAAGATCTTGAAGGAGCACACGGAGATCGAGTCCATCGAGGTGCAAGGGCACACGGACTCCGACGCGGACGACCAGCACAACCTGGAGTTGTCGCAGGCGCGCGCCGCGTCCGTCGTGAAGTACCTGGTCAGCAAGGGTATTGACGCCAAGCGCTTGAAGGCCAAGGGGTACGGCGAGACCAAGCCGATGGTGCCCAACGACACCAAGGCGCACAAGCAGGTCAACCGGCGCGTGCAGTTCGTGATCCAGGGGGAGGGTGTTGGCGAGGCGCAGTAGCGCGCGCGCAGTGGCTTGGGTGCGCTGGCTCCCTTTGGGCGAATCCAGCGGCACGGGCCGGCTGGGGCCGGCCGCGTGCGCGCCGGACCGGGCCCGGATGCGCTGCGCGCACGGCGTAGGACGCCGCGGCTGCGCCGTCTCGGTCCCTTTCGCGGTGGAGGGCGGGGGGGTTGAGGCCGAGGGCTCCTATTGCTGAACCACGACCGCCCCGTACTCGAACCGCCAGTGCGTGATGGGCGCGAGTTCCTCCCACTTGGTCGCAGGCGCAGCGAGGCGATGCACGTTGTCGAAGGGCAAGTCGGGCGATGAGGCCGATTCTTCCGCCACGACCATGTCGGGTGCTGCGATGACCGCGTCTGGGCCAACGACGAAGCGGAAGCCTGAGTGCATGCAGAAGCCTGCGGCGGATGTCCACTTGCCGGCGTCGAGTCGCCAAAACTGGATGCCCTCTGCAATGGACTGGGTTGACGATGCGAGACAGGGAACCTCTTGCTGTCCTGCGGCCACGGAGGCAAACAGGTCGGCTGGGACGCCAGGCACTTGAAAGAAATTGCTCAGGTTTGGACTGAGGCCGAGATCGATGGCTTCAAGGGCGCCGTCTGGTTTGAGCCACCAGGTCGCGGCCTTGTAGGCGATGGCGAGGATACCGCCTTTCCACGGGACAAGGTCCGGTGTCTGGTTCTTGAGCGGTGCCATGACGTTCTCTGGCAGTTCTGTCAGGACGGAATCGGGCAGCGAGAGCGTAAACGCATACGGCATCAGTGTGTCCGAGGCGTCGGTAGCCCCGCCGCCCATGACGTACGCAGTTTGGCCAAGCTGCAGTGCGTGCGACATGTACCTGTTTGCGGGGAGCGCGGTGACGAGCGTCCATGTGCCCGTACTAAGGTCGAACCGCCAGATCTGACCGCAGCCATGCTGCGCGACCGCCTTCGCCTGGTCCACGCCAGGACAAGCGTTCTGGTACATCGTGCCAGTTGGGAGCACCTGGAAACCACCGACCAGGAGGATTGAACCGCCAGCATCGATTGCGGTTGGACCGGCGAGAACATTGCCCGGCTTCGGCAAGGACATCGCTGGAATTGGCAGGAGCGCTACATCGTCGTCCCAGGCGTTGTCGCTCACGCGAAAGCGTACGACCTTCGAGGCCATCTCGTAGGGCACTGTTTCGCCACCGAACTCATAGAGGACCGACTGCCTTTTCGCGACGAGCGACTTCGACCCGCTGGCGCCGCTTGGCAGCGCACAGGTGATCGTGCAAGTCCCATCGCCCATCTTGCGCACCGCGTGCGCCGAAACCAACGCGCACACCTCCGGCGGCGACGCGCTCCAAGCGCACTCCGCCGTGACCTCGACGCCCGCAACGCTGGCTGTGCAATCCACGGCAAGCGGCGGCGGGATGAGCGTGCTGTACGCGGTGTGGACGGTGACCGTGCCTTCCGAGACGTCGACCGGCAGCGCCTGGGTATCGGGGGCGACTTCCGCATCGGCGATAGCTGGCGCGTCGAGCTGCGACAAGTCCTCGGCTGCGACCACGTCCGCCGTAACCTTGGCCGGTGCCTTGCCCGCCACCGCCTGCCCGCACGCTGGCAGCAAGGCCAGCGCCAGTGCGAAGCCAGGCAGCAAGGTACGGCGAGCGAACGTCAGGGCCACGGCGACCTCCGCGCAGGCTGGGACAAGACCGGCGGCCGAGTGTGCGCGTGGCGGCGCAGCGTGCGCAAGCGTGCGGATCGAAGGTTCAAGCGTCCGGATCGAAGGATCAGACGTCCGGATCGTGCGCTCAAGCTTCCGGATCGTAGGATCAGACGTCCGGATCGATGGATCAGACGTCCGGATCGAAGGATCAGACGTCCGGATCAAAGGATCAGGCGTCCGGATCGAAGGATCAGGCGTCCGGATCGTGCGCTCAAGCTTCCGGATCGTACGATCAGGCCTCCGGATCGCATGTTCAAGCTTCCGGATCACGCGCTCAAGCTTTCCGATGGTCTCTTCGGCGCAGGCACTGAGCCGCGCGCGCGCGGCAGGTCCTTCGCAACCCAGTGTTGCCGGCAACCGAGCTCCGCGGCTCAGGATGACATGAAGGGGCCTCCCTGGCTCAGGATGACATGAAGGCCCCAGCCCCCCGCCCTCACCGCCCCGCGAAGTACCCCCGCACCGTCGGATGCCCTTCCACCGCCGCGTGCAGCGCCAGCAGCTTGGGGAACTCCGCAAAACACGTCGGCGCAATGTCGTCATACGCCGCGCTCAGGAACGCCCTCACGATGACGTACAGCTTGATGTCCGCGACGTTGAGCTTCTCGCCCTCCAGGAACGGCCCGGCAATCCGCGCCGACACCGTCGCCGCCCACTGGCGCAGCCAACCCGCCGCAAAAGCCTCGCGCGCCGCCTTCTTCTCCTCCTCGGTCATGCCCTTGCCGTCCGGCAGCTTCTGGCGCAGGTCCTCGACCGACAGCATCAGCGCGTCGTGTTCGGCGGCCGTCCACGGATCGGCGGGATGCAGGCCATGGCCGCGGGCGATGTAGCCGAGGATCGCGTTGCTCTGCGAGAGCTGCCGGCCGCCGTCGGTCAGCACCGGCAGCGCGCCGAACGGCATCGTGGGCTTGAGCGCCGTCCACTGCTCGCGCGTGACGCGGATGTCCTCGAACGGCACGCCGGCCGCCGTCAGCGCCAGGCGGCACTCGAGGCCGCGCGATCCTTCATAGTCGAAGTAGGTCAGGGAGATGGTCACAGGTCCTCCGTCGGTGTTGATTGACAAGCTCACGCCGGCCGTCGTGCGGCGCCGCCGCGACAACCGTCGCCTGCGCCGTCTGCCGTGCTTTGCGCCGAGCTGGAGCGGATGCTGCGCGACTTGCCCTGGCGTGTCCAGCCGGCTTGCGCGCCGCCCGCGCGCCCTTCACGCGTGCGGCGCCACCGGGCGCACGTTCGCACCGGCACGCGCCGTCACCGGCGCCTGGCGCAATTGCCGCCGCAGGACCTTGCCCAGGTTGGACTTCGGCAGCGGCTCGCTGCGGAACTCCACAATCTTCGGGATCTTGTAGCCGGTCAGGTGCTGCCGGCAGTGCTCGAGCAGCGCCTGCTGCGTCAGCGCCGGATCCTTGCGCACCACCACGATCTTGACGACCTCGCCGGACTTCTCGTCGGGCACGCCGATCGCCGCGACCTCGGCCACGCCGGGATGCAGCGCGACGACGTCCTCGATCTGGTTGGGAAAGACCTTGAAGCCCGAGACGACGATCATGTCCTTCTTGCGGTCGGTGATGCGGAACGAGCCGCGCTCGTCCATGAAGCCGAGATCGCCGGTGCGCAGCCAGCCATCCCGGGTGAACACCTTCGCGGTCTCGTCCGGGCAGTTCCAGTAGCTGGCCATGACCTGCGGGCCGCGCACGCAGATCTCGCCGACCTCGCCCGGCGCGACCTCCTGGCCGGCCTCGTCGAGCACCGCCGCCTGCGTCGACGGCAGCGGCATGCCGATCGATCCCGACCACTCGTCGGCGTCGATCGGGTTCACGATCACCACCGGCGAG
>CAIXAA010000052.1 GCA_903917305.1 uncultured Myxococcales bacterium
CGGTGTCAACAACGCTTGTTCCGCCACGCCAAGCTCGCGCGGCAACTGGGCTTGGCTGGGCCTTTTCTTGGGCGCGTGCGGCGTGGCTGGCTGGCGGCGCCGGGCCGCGTCAGCGCGATCTACTTGAAAACAAAGAACCGCTCGTTGTCGCGCAGCATCCCCAGCTCGGTCCGGATGGCCTGAATCCGCACATCCGACCGCGTGTCAAACGCTTCCAGCCGCGACTGCAGCTGTTCGCCGCGCCCTTGCTGTTCGAGCAGCTGCTCGTGGAGCCGCACCAGCTCGCTGCGCCGGTCGTTCACCGTGCCCTGGGCCGTCCACGCGCGCAGGAGGCCCGCCGCGCTGACCACCGCAAACGCGCTGAACAGCACGAAGCGCGTGACGCGCCATACGAACTTTCCTGTGACCGGTCGTCCTAGCCAGCGATGCACGTCAGCCCCCCACAAGGCGAGTCCCGGGGGGAAGATGCGCTCACCTAGACGATCGTCAAGTTTTTTTCTGGAGCTTGGCTAGGCGGACTCGCGCGCCTGCTGTCGGGCGCCATCCACATGGGCAATGTCAACGACTTGCGATGTGGTCGGTGAACTGCCAGGTCGCGGATCGCGCGCGATGCGCATCTCGAACGTCGCGCCGCCACCCGGCGTGTCGCGGTGCACGACGCTGCCGCCGTGCGCCTCCGCGAATTGCTTGACCATTGCCAGGCCGAGACCCGTGCCGTCCTTCTTGCCCTGCGTCGCGAAAACGTCGAACAGGCGGTGGCGGAACGCGGGCGGCACGCCGCGGCCGTTGTCGGCAAACGTCAACACCAGCTGGTCGCCGTCCGCGTCGATGACCACGTCGAAGCGGTTGCCCGCTGCCCTTGAATCGGGAGGTGCGTCCTGCATCGCATCGCGGGCATTGCGGGCGATGTTCTGCACGACGCGCAGCAGCTTGAAGGAGTCGACGCGCGCCGGACCGCGAAAGCGGCAATCGAAGGACGTCGCGATGGTCGTCCCGGCGAAGATCTGCCGCACCAGCTCCTCGGCTTCCTTGGCGAACTCGGCGACCAGGATGCGGCGCAGGAACGCCGTCTGCTCCCCGCGGGCAAAAGCCAGCACTTCTCGGGACATCTGCATGATGCGGTCGAGCTGCAGCAGCACCAGGTCCGCCAGCTCCGCGCGCTCCTGCTTGTCGTCCTCGTTCTTGAGCATCTGCACGTAGCCCGACGCCACCGTCATCGGCGTGCGAAAGTCATGCATGATGCTTGCCAGTGCACGTCCTACGGCCGACAGGCGATCCTCGCGCTCCGCCTGGTCGCGCGCCTGCCGCTGCGCAATCGCGCGCGCCACCTGCCCGGACAGCAGCGTCAGCAGCTTCGCGTCGTCCTCGCCCAGGCACTGCGCCTTGCCCGGCCGGTCGTACACCGACAGCGTCCCCAGCACCCCGTCCGGCCCCGGCAGCGGCAGGCACAGGCCGTTGTGCGGCGCGAACGGAAGGCGCTCCGCGGCGGTCAGCGCCGGCATCTCCGCCGGGTCGATGTCGCACAGGTTGCAGGCAGATCCCGTCTCCAGCACGCGCCGCGAGATGCCGACCCAGCGCTCGAACGCGACCAACTCGATGCCCTGGCTGCCCCGCACCGCCCGGTGCGCGATGAGCCCGCGGTTGCCAGTCGACAGCGCAATCTGCACGAACGACGACGGCACGACCGCGCCGATGCGCAGCGCCAGCACCTCGATGGCGCCGTCCAGGTCCTGCGCGCCGCCCATCTCGCGCTCGATGCGGTACAACAGGTCGATCTCGCTGACCTTCTCCGCCAGCTGCTGCTGCGTCTCCGACAGCTTGACGTTGTGGAACAGCACCGAGTTGTTCAGCGTCGCGTTCACGATCGAGATGGCCGCCATCGCCATGATGGTCGTCAGCAGCACCTCGTCCTCGACCGTGAAGTAGCCGTTCTTCTTGTTCAAGACCTGCACGACGGCGATCAGGCCGCCATCGCGGTCGAACACGGGCTGGCACAGCATCGAGCGCGTGCGAAAGCCGGTCTCGTCGTCCGACGAGGAGTCGAAGCGCGCGTCCTGGTACGCGTCTTTCACGTTGACGCTGCGGCCCATCGCCGCGACCCAGCCGGCCAGGCCCTGGCCCTTGCGGATGCGGATCGGCCGCATCTCCGCGCCTTGCGCGATGCTGGAGACCAACTCGTCGCTGTCGTCGCTGGCGCGAAAGAGCGTCGAACGTTCCGCGTCCAAGGCGCGCGTCAGCCGCTCCAGGATGAGTTCCAGCAGTTCGTCGAACGACATGCGCGCCGAGAGCGCGCGGGCGATGTCGGCCACGGTCGAGAGGCGCAGGTCGGCCTGGAACGAGTGGACGCGCAGCTCGCTCGTGTCGGTCGATCCTGGCCTGTCGCTGCGGCGGTGCGGCATCGTGCCGTCCTCGAGCCCGCTGCCACGCATGGTGCGGGTGTGCTGCCGTGATAGCACACTTGCATCCGAACGTCGTGTGTTGCGATTTGCCTCTGCGCCGCGGGCGTGGCACAAAGGTCTGCGGACTCCACAGTTGAGGCAGACCTTGAAGCACGGTGAGCACAAGCCAGCGCCCGCCACGCAGCCCCGCTCCGAGCCCAAGCCGGCGCCGCAGGGCGGTCGCTCGCAGGCCACGGACATGGCAGGGCATCGCTACGGCACGGGCGCGGCGCTGCAAAGTCCGCGGATGCCAAAGGCGAATTCGGATCCGGCGCCGGCGGTGCAGAGCCAGCTGGAGAAGGCCTGCGCCGATCTGCGCGAGCGTTTCGGTGCGCAGCTGCAGGCCGGCAGCGCCGCGACGGGCGTGCCGGAGGCGGCCGCGGCGGCGATGATCCTGGCAGAACAGCAACTTGCGCGGGCAGCGGGCACGGAGGTGCCGCTGCGCTTCGAGCCGTACGTCTTCTTCCAGGAGACGGGGCGCTGGCTGGTCGCGACGCACAAGGACCAGGCGGCGGAGCAGCGGGCGTTCTCCGAGGCACAAGCGATTGATCCGCAAGCGGCTTTCGAGTCGGTGCGCATGGGCATCGCGCAGCTGAGCGGCCGCGAAGCGACCGCGGCAGGGCACGAGTCACCAGAGGCGATGCTGGGCGCGATGCGCCAGGCGCCGGAAGCGCAAGTGTCGAGCCTGTTTTCGGTGATCGCGGCGGACGCCGACCTGCGCGGTGCGTTGGCCGCCGAAGACTGGCGTGCGGTTGCGCAGTTGCGGGCCGGGCCGGGCTACGGCGCGCTGGGCTACGACGACGCGCTGGCGGCTGGGGCGGAGCTGTACCGGCGCGCGGAGAAGGCGGCGGGCGGCGGCGACGACGATGATTCGCCGAAGAAGCCGCGGAAGAAACGCGGATAGTCGAGGCTGATTCCGGAGCCGGAGCCGGAGCCGGAGCCGGAGCCGGAACTAATCGTCATCAGTCGACAAGACCGCCAGGAACGCCTCCTGCGGCACTTCGATGTTCCCGACCTGCTTCATGCGCCGCTTGCCGGCCTTCTGCTTTTCCAGCAGCTTGCGCTTGCGGCTGATGTCGCCGCCGTAGCACTTGGCCGTCACGTCCTTGCGCAGCGCCTTGACCGTCTCGCGGCTGATGATGCGCGCGCCGATGGCCGCCTGGATCGCCACGTCGAACTGCTGGCGCGGAATGACCTTGCGCAGCTTCTCGGCCAGCGACTTGCCCTTCTCGTACGCCTTGTCGCGGTGCACGATGACCGACAGCGCGTCGACGATCTCGTTGTGCAGCAGGATGTCGAGCTTGACGAGATCGCCCTCGCGAAACTCCTTGAACTCATAGTCCAAGCTCGCGTAGCCGCGCGTGGCGGTCTTGAGCTTGTCGAAGAAGTCGAACACGATTTCCGCAAGCGGAATCTCGTATTCCAGCACCACGCGCGTCGGCGACATGTAGCGCATGTCCTTCTGCGCGCCGCGCCGGTCCGTGCACAGCTTGACCACGGCGCCGATGTACTCGGTCGGCGTGTGGATGGTCGCCTTGACGATCGGCTCGCGGATCTCGTCGATGTCGCCGGTCGGCGGCAGATCGCCTGGATTCGACAGCGAAATCACCGTGCCGTCCATCTTGTGGATGCGGTAGATCACGCTGGGCGCGGTGGTGATGAGCTCGCAGTTGTACTCGCGCTCGAGCCGCTCCTGGAACACCTCCATGTGGAGCATCCCTAGGAAACCGCAGCGAAATCCGAAGCCGAGCGCCGACGACGTCTCCGGCTCCCACGAGAACGCCGAGTCGTTGAGCGCCAGCTTCTCGATGGCGTCGCGCAGCGTCTGGTATTCGGCCGAATCCACAGGGAAAATGCCGGAGTACACCATCTGCTGGACGTGCTTGAAGCCCTTCAAGGGCACCGTCGCGCGCCGCTTGGCCTGCGTCACCGTCTCGCCGACCGCCACGTCGCGCACGGCCTTGATGCCGCAGATGAGCACGCCGACCTCGCCGACGGACAGGCCGTCGACGATGACTTCCTTGGGGGTTCTCACCCGGATTTCCAGGACTTCAAACTCGCCGCCGGACTCCATGAAGTAGACCTTGTCGCCCTTCTTCACGCTGCCGTCGACGATGCGCACCTGGACCATCACGCCGCGGTAGGCGTCGTAGTGCGAATCGAAGACCATGGCGCGCAACGGCGCTTCGAGATCCCCTTGCGGCGGCGGGATTTGCGTGATCACCGCTTCCAGGATGTCCTCGATCCCAAGGCCCGTCTTCCCCGAGGCAAAGACCGCGTGCGTCGTGTCGATGCCGATGCCTTCTTCAATCTCTTCGCAGACTTCTGTCGGGCGCGCCGAAGGCAGGTCGATCTTGTTGATGACCGGGATCAGGGCGAGGTTGCCGTCCAGCGCCAGGTACACGTTGGCCAGCGTCTGCGCCTCGACGCCCTGCGCCGCATCCACGACCAGCAGCGCGCCTTCGCAGGCCGCGAGCGAGCGCGAAACTTCGTAACCAAAATCGACATGTCCAGGCGTATCGATGAGGTGGAGCGTGTAGGTCTCGCCGTTCTTCGCCGTGTAGTGCAGCCGCACCGCCTGGGACTTGATCGTGATGCCGCGCTCGCGCTCGATGTCCATCGAGTCGAGGAACTGCGCCTGCATCTGCCGGGCCTCGACGGCGCCGGTCAGCTCCAGGATGCGATCCGCGATGGTCGACTTGCCGTGGTCGATGTGCGCGATGATGCTGAAGTTTCGGATGTGGGAAGCTTGCATGTTCGGGGGCACCTGCCTGCGCGGAGCGCGGCGGAGGGTGTCTTGTGGGGCGGCATGCTGTCAACATCTTCCGGTGCCGCGGCCCGAACCGGACCCGGAGCCGGAGCCGGAGCCGGAGCCGGAGCCGGAGCCGGCCAGGCGACTCCCCAAAAACAAGGAGGCCCCGGAACCATGTCCGGGGCCTCCACGTTCTCGCGAACTTGCGGGACTAGATGTGCTCGACGCCCTTCTTGGCGACGACAGCCTTCCACACGAGGTCCGGCAGCCACTTCGGGCGCTTGATCGGAGCCTTGACCTGGACGCGCTTGCCCTCGAACACGTGGACGCGCTTGGTGCCGCGCTCGCGGAGCTTGATGTCCGTGAAGCCGCGGTTGGCGGCCTTGAGCGCCGCGCCGCGCGGCTGTGCGTTCGAGAACACCACGTTGGTGTCCTTGCCATCTTCCATCAGTACGAAGTTCTTCTTCTCTTTCTCTGCCATGTTCAGTCCCCTCACCCTTGCAAGTTGCGTCTTCCCTGACGCGTCGTGTGCCGGCCCTTCCGGCGGCGGTGCAGCGCACCTGACCTCGATATGAGCCGATTGCAAGGGGCACGCAAGACTTTTGCTGCAAAAAAGCGACCGCTCTTGGCCCCCTGGAACGGCGGATCTACCTTGATTCATTGCGGACCCTCCTGGTCCAGTCTTGCAATATGCTGAAATTGCACAAAAAGCGCTTGCGTGTCTCGATCGTGTCGCACGCTCGCGTTCAGCCGATCGCGTTGATCGCACTTTTGCACGCGCACCGGCCTTGCCTCGCGCGGACACGGGCGCCGAGGTGACGATAAAGTTCCCGACAGCCCACGGCGTGGTACGGTTTGCCCGGCGAGGGACAGGCCTCCAGGCGGGGAAGGCGATGGCAGAGGTGCAAGGCGGACACGCGCTACGGCGGGCGGGCAGGGGGCTGGCGTGCGCCGCGCTTGTGGCGTTTCTCCTTCCAGCGCAGGCGCTTGCTTCGGATGTGTGGACGCACCTGCACCCGCTGGTGCAGCGCTACCGCGTTGGGGAGCTGGACGGCCTGGACGGCGAACTGGGCCACCTCGACGCCGCCGGCAACAAGGACGCCCAGGCGGTGATTGCCTTTCTGCAGGCGCGCATCCGCGCGGCCAAGGGCGATGGCGACGGTGCGCAGAAGGCGTGGAAGGCGGCCAAGGCCGTGCGCGCCGTGTCCGCCGCGGCCTACGACTGGGCCGGCATCGAAGTGCTGCGGGCGGCGGGCAAGAACGTCGAGGCGCTCGACAAGCTCAAGGACTTTCGCGAGAACCACGCCCAGTTTCGCTGGGCGGCCGCGGACTTGCTGTACACGCGTCTCTACGAGCTGGTCGGGCCGCCGGCGGCCGCGGCGGAAGTGGCGCTGCAGTTCTACGACAAGTCGCAGCTGCACCTGCCGCGCGATGAGCTGCTGGCGCGGGCGGCGCGCCTGACCCAGCTGGAGTCGCCGCAGAAGGCCAAGGCCATGTGGAAGCGGCTGATCATGCAGCACCCGGAGAGCGAGTTCGTCGTCGAGGCGGCCGGCTTCGTGGACCCGGCGGCGCTGACGGACGCGGAACAGTATGACCGCATGGAGCGGCTGTTTGCCCGCCGTTCCTACGAGCGCTGCCGCGAGGTGGCGCTGGGCTTGTGGAAGAAAGGCTACCGGCTGAGCGAAGTGGGCTACTACCTGGGCAAGATCGGCTCGGAGCGGCTGCGCGACGACTACCCCGGCGCGGCGATGTACCTGGAGGCGGCCAAAGAGGAAAAGGCGCCGATGGCGATGCAGGCGCTCAACTCCTACAGCCTCGTGCTCGCCAAGCTGGACCGCACGGACGAGGCGGTGGCGCAGTTCGACGAGTGGATCAAGCGCTACCCGGACGCGACGCTGGATCGGCGCACGGAGGTGCACTACGACCGCGCCCGTGCCTTGCATGTCTCCGGAAAATCAGTGGAAGCCGCAGAGAGCCTGCGCGACTACCTCGAGAGCCACCGCAACATCAGCGATTACGGCAAGTACTCGTGGTTTGTCGGCTTCTGGTACTTGCGCGGCGGGGAGTACGACAAGGGCATCGCTGCCTTGAAGCCGTTGCTGGGCAATTCGAATCCGCTCGTCGGTGGCAAGGCGCGCTACTGGACGGCCAAGGCGCTGGACAAGCAGGGCAAGCGCGAGGAGGCGGTGGCGGTGCTGGCGGCGCTCGTCAAGCACATGCCGCTGAACTATTACAGCGCCTTGGCGGAGGATCTGCTGACCGAGTGGGGCGAGAAGCACCACGTCCCGCACCGCCCGGACCTCTCCAAGGTGCCGTTCCGCGACCACGACGCGTTCGCCGACATGCCGGGCACGCCGGAGGTCGAGAAGCTGCGCATGGCGGTGTTCCTCGGCGAGCCGGACACGGCCAACGACGTGTTTGCCGATGTGCGGCGCGCGATTGCGCGCAAGGTTGGCGCGGCGCGCTTTGCCCGCTTCGAGGAGGAGCTGTCCGATGCGCTGGAGCGCTTCGCCGCCCGCCGCGAGGCCGCCTGGCAGAAGCACAGCGGCGTGCTGGCTTCCGAGCCGACGGTGGCGACGGTGGGCTACTGGCGCGCCATCTACCCGCGCGCCTACTGGACGCACGTGGTCGCGGCGTCCAAGCGTTTCGGCGCGCCGGAGTGGATGATCTACGCGCACATGCTGCAGGAATCGCGCTACAAGCCGTGGCTGATCTCCGGAGCGCCGGCGTTCGGTCTGCTGGAGCTGCTGGACCGCACGGCGCAGCGGCTGGCGCGCGAACAACGCGAAGACTATGCGCTTTGGCAGCTGATGGTGCCCGGCTACAACGTGCACTGGGGCGCGCAGTACCTGGGCGCGCTGTACAAGAAGTTCCACCAGCAGCTGCCGTTCGCCATCGCGAGCTACAACGGCGGGCCGATGCTGCTGACGTACCACATGAAAGTGAGCGCGGATCGCAAGTTGGCGTTCGACGAGATGATCGACGACCTGGGTCCGCACGAGTCGCGCAACTACGTGCGCATGGTCATCGGACACTTCCTGCGCTACCTGGCGATCTACGAAACGCCCAAGCGCGCCGCGGAGTTGCGCGCGCAGCTGCTGCCGAGGGAATGGCGGGCGGAGTGGCTGGCGGAGCCCGACTACTGAAAGCTGATCCTTCGGCTCGCTGCGCATCGCTCAGGATGAACGCCGTGCGACGCCTTCGGCTGGCCCAGCGTTCACTTGCTGATCGAGCAGTAGCTCGGGAACACGGCCGGCAGGCTGGTCGCAAACGGATTGTCCTTGCTGTCCAGCGTGAAGGACGACATGAACTTCCACGACGCCGCCGTCATCTCGGCCGGCCACGTGTGCTTCATGCCGTGGTTGCACTGCACCGTGACGTTGCCCGAACCGAGCAGGTAGCCGATGAGCTGCTTGGCCAGCGTGTCGAAGTTCTGCGAGTACGCGCTGTCCTCGGTGCCGCCCCAGGTCACCAGGAACGGTACCTTGTGGTCATACTTCGGCCACTTGACGAGGAAGCCGCCCGAGAACGGCGAGGCCGCTGCGACGACGGCCGCGCGGTTGGCGCCGATGAAGGTGCTCTCCAAGCCGCCGCCGCTCATGCCGGTGACGTAGATGCGCTTGGGGTCAATCTGGTAGGTCTTGGACACGCAGTTCACCAGGTCGTCGAAGTAGACGAGGTCCGGGTTGTCCATGTCGAACAGCGAGGCGCCGTAGTACCAGTCGGTCTTGAGCACGGCCTTGCCGGTCTTCGGATCGCGCTCCGAGTTCGGCGCGACCAGGATCAGCTTCTCGGTCTTCATCAGCGCGTCGTAGTGGGCGTCGGTGATCATCGTCGGCGCGTCGCCGCCCACACCGTGGTAGAGCAGGACGAGCGGCAGCGCCTCGGTCGGGGTCGGGCCGTCCGGCAGGCGCACTTCGAACGTGCGGTCGCGCGTGGCGCTGTTCATCTTGTTGGTGCCGACCGCGATGCTCGGGCAGGTCGCGATGTGCGTGTAGATCGGGTTGTTGTCGCCTTCGCAGGACGACTCGGCCGGCGTCTTCTCCGTGCCCCACGCCACGCCGCGGAACTTGCTGCCGGTCAGCGCCTGGCCGAAGTCCGGCACCATGCCGTCGACGTCGCCGCAGAACCAGTTGTCCTTGTGGATGACGCCCGTGAGCACCAGCGAGACCGGCACGTCGCTTCCCGTCGGCGTCGTCTTGGCAGGCAACACGATGGAATCGAAGCTGATCTTGAACGTGTTGTCCTTGCCGACGGCCACGTCCTTGGCGGTGGCGAGCGGGTCGCCGATCCAACCGTCGGCCGACACGGCGCGGATCTCGAAGGTCTTGAGCACGCCGCCGCCGTCCAAGGCGCCACCCGCCGTGAGCGTGACCTTGAAGAACAGCTTCAAGTTGCCGAACGGCGCGGCTTGCACGCCCATGTAGTATTCGCCGTCTTTGATCAACGTGTTGCCGGCGGGGATCACGATGTCGGCCGCGGGCGTCGTGTCGCCTGCCGCCGTGTCGCCTGCCGCCGTGTCGCCTGCCGCCGTGTCGGTGCCGGACGCGGCGTCCTGGCCCTTGCTGTCGGCCGTTTGGGTGGTGTCGCCGGCGACCGCGCCCTTGGCGGTCGTGGAGGGGCTGCTGGAGCTGCACGCAGCCAGCTGCGCCATGGCGGCAAGTGCGCAAACGCGCAACAGAAGAGAGCGATCGAACATGTCTGGCCTCGTGGAGGAAAGGGGCGGCGAAGACCGCGCAAAAAGACAGCGAAGCCTACGCAGCCCCGTCGGCGAAGGCAAGCGCAAGCTCGCCCGCCTTCTCCTCTTGTCGGCCCGCACCCGCCGGCGCACACTGCCTTCAAGCCGCCGCCGCTGGCGGATCCAGCGTCGTGGCGCCTGTTGCACCTCCAGCGACTCCGAGTCCCGCAGCTCCGCATGGCGTGTTGGCTTTTGGCGGCCGCGCTGCTCAGCTTGCCGCGCTTCGCGCACGCGCAGCCGCCGGCTGCGGCCATCCTCGGGCCGGGTCTCGAGGATCGCGTGCAGGCCCTCGTCGCGCCGTTGGTGCAAGATTCCGAGATCACGCCGCAATGGTGGCTGCGCGACATCGCGATCCAGCGTGACCGCATCGTGTACGCCTTGGTCGGGCCGGGTGGCCAGAAGGCGACGCTGGCCCTGTCGCAGCCGCAGCCGGGCGCGACCGGCCACCGCTCCGCCAGCTTCCTGCTGACCCGGGAGCCCCTGGTCCAGCAAGGGCCGGCCGCTGCCGTCCTCGAGCGCCTCGAAGCGGCGGTGATCGCGAACGATCACGGCGGATTCTGGCAGGTGGCCCAGCCGCGCTCCGTGCCGCTGGCGCAGGACACGGAGCTGCTGCACGAGGCGCCCCAGCGCTTCGCGCGCCAGGTCGTGCTGCCGTGGTCGCTCGGGCTGCTGGTCCTGCTCGTGCTGCTGGTCTGGCGGCGCAAGCGGACACCGGAGCAGCGTCAACTGCTGGCGCGGCGGTTGCTGCTCGGTGGCGTGACGCTGCTGCTGCTCGCCGGTCTGCTGGCGCTGGCGGAAGGGCAGGCGCGGCGCTCGCGTGGCGCGCCCGACGCGATGGCGATTGCGTTCCATGCGCGGGCGCTCGGCCTCCTCGAACCCTGCGATGCTGCACGGCAATTGGCTGAGCGTCCGCCGGGGAGCTACGCCATCGGCGTGCTCGGCGAGTCCAGCGCGCACCTGCTCGGCAGCGAGCTGGAGACGCTGGCGCGGCATCCCGGCACCGGCCTGCGCGTCGCGCGTTGCGGTCAGGTGGGGGCCGGGCTGCTGCACGTCGAGCGGCAGTTCGCGGAGCTGGTCGCGGCGCGTCCGGACGCGATCGTGCTCGTGTTCGGCCACAACCTGGAGTTCGATTACCCCGCGTCGCGCCTGCCGATCTGGCTGGCCTGGCTGGGTGCGCACAGCCGGCTGCTGCATCCGGGTCCCGGCCCAGGGCCGCTGCAGCCGGCCCTGGGCTCGCTGCCGCAAGAGACGCCGCATCTGCGGGCCTTCAAGGCTTTCCTGAGGAGCGCCGCGGACATCGCGCGCCGGCAGCACATCCAGCTCGTGCTCACCACGTTGACGCCGAACTACTGGCTGCCGCCCGGCCAGCAGCCACCGCCGGGTGTGGATGTGCAACTGCTCGAAGCGCAATGGCTTCGCAGCACCGGTCAGCACGCGCAGGCCATCGCGCGCCTGGAGGCGGTGGCGCAGCGCGTGCGCTCGCCGCGCGTGGAGTTCGATCTCGGGCAGTGGCTGGCGCAGGACGGTCGAAGGGATGCGGCGCGCGACCACCTCGAGCGCGCGTTGCAGTTCAGCTGGCGTGATCGCGTCGTGGCGGCGACCAACGCGGCGATTCGAGCGGTGGCGGCGCAGGAACACCTGCTGCTGCGCGACACCTTGGGGGAGCGCGAGCGCGCCGCCTCCGACGGCATCCCGGGCTGGGAGAGCCTGACCGACCGCACCCACCTGTATCCAGAGTTTTTTGCCCAGGAGGCGCTGGCCATCGTTCGTTTGCTGGGCCGGCCGACCGCCGCGCTGGGCGAGGCGCTCCCGGACCCGCCGCAGCGCCTGCTGCGCGTGCACGAGGGCCTCACGCGGCGGATGCGCGAGCCCGCGACGCCGGACACGGTGCGCAACCAGGATCGCGAGCTCACGGAGGCGTATGCTCGTCTTCTCAGCGAGTTGAGCGAGGATGCGGCCGGACAGTTGCAGGAGGCGGTGCACGCGCTGGCCACCACGCCCCAAGCGGTGCCGCTGCGCGAGCGCGTCCTGGCGGCGGCGGCGCAGGCGGCGTGGCAGGCGGGGCGCAAGGCGATGGCGCGGCAGTTCAGCCAGCAAAGACTGGAGCTTGCGCGTGGTCCGCGGCTCGCGATGGCGTGGGTGCAGAAGGGCCTGTTCGATCTGGAGGAGGGCCGTCGCGACGCGGCCGCGGCGAGCTTCGAGCGGGCCGTGGCTGCGGATTCCACGAATCGGGATGCGCAGTTCCTCGCCGGCAAGGCGCGAAAAGCCTTCGCCACGCCCGGCGGCGCCGTCCCTGCGGCCAGGCCGTAGATCCCTGGCGGCGCGGCGCGTAGACTGGCGTACCAGCCTTCCGGAGGTGCGCCGTGTTTCGCAGAATCCTTCCCCTTTCCATCGTTGTTCTCGCAGCTTGCAGCAGCGCCAAGAGCGGCTCTTCCGCCGTCCTCGACGCGAGCAGCCCAACCGACACCGTGAGCGACGCACAGTGGAGCGATGCCGCGCCCGATGCGGCGGCCGACACCGCGCCAGACACATTGGCCAAAGATGCAGCAGATACGGTGATTTCGCCCGACATCGCTGATGTTGCACAGGACGTTCCCAGCGACGTTCCGGCCGATATCGCGCCCGACATCGCTGCGGACATCGCCCCGGACATTGCGCAAGACATCGCGCAAGACATCGCGCAAGACACCAAGCAGCCGCCGGCGACCTGCGGCAGCATGCCGTTCCCCGACGGCTGTGGCCCCGGAACCAGTTGCTATACGCCCCCTTGCAAGAACTGCGGAGCCAAACCGATGGGCCTGTGCCTGCCGACCGTCGGCACCGACTTCTGCTACTACTACGACCAGTGCTCGGGCGGAGACTGCCACGGCGCCAATCCGTTCGAAGGCACCCAAGGCTTCTGCGTGCCCAAGCCCGCCAAGGCTGGGCAATGCTGGGACAATGTCAGCTCGCTCCTGCCCGATTGCTACGGCGACAGCACCTGCGTCGGCGCCAAGTACTGCCCGCCCAACGCCGACTGCAGCTTCGACAGCACGCCCGGCACCTGCACGTTCAAGCCTGGAACCAATGGCGTTTTCCTTTGGGAGCGCAACGGCGGCATGGTGGCCCCCGGCGAATCCGTGGTCGTCACCTGGGTCAACGCGACCTCCGCGTCCATCTTCGTGCCCGGCTGCTCCACGTACAGCACCGAAACTACGAAGGATGGCAGCATCTGGACCTCGCTCGGTCCGTCCATCTTCTGCGCGGTCGAAGGCAAGGCCAAGGAAGTGCCCGCTGGCGGCTATCTCGACGCAGAACCATGGACTTCGCCGGCAAACACCATGTTCGGCCAGTTCCGCTTGAAGGGCCAGTGGTACAGCGGCTGCAAGCCCGACCTGCCGATCTCGCAGGCCGCCTGCGGCGCGCCGACGGACATCCTGTCCGACCCGTTCACCGTCGGTCTCGCCCCGTGATCGCCTAGACTTGCCTACATTCAAGGAGATGACTCATGCGTCGCAAAGCGATACTTCTCGTCGCGTTCGCGCTGCTGGCGCTCGTGCCGCTCGTGGCGTTGGCCGATGCGCCGCCGCCGCCGCCGGCCCAGGATCCGGAACTCCTGGCGAAGACCGCGCTGTCGGGCCTCGCCGTGACCGTCAACGAGGCGCTGCACGACCAACACACGCCGGGTGCGGCGATTGCCGTCGTCTGGGGCGGAAAGCTCGTGTTTGCCCAAGGTTATGGGCTGCGCGACGTCGAGCGCAAGCTCCCGGTCACGACCTCGACGCGCTTCATGATCGGCTCGACGACCAAGGCGTTCACGTCGCTCATGCTCGGCCAGCTGGCGGAGGCGGGCAAGCTGACGTGGGATTCGCCGATGCGGTCTTTGCTGCCTGATTTCGCGGTGAACGACGAGTACGCGACCACCCACCTGACCCTGCGCGACCTGCTGACACACCGCACAGGCGTGGCGCGCAGCGATCTGGCCTGGTATGGCAACCCGACGCTGACCCGCGTGGATTTGTTCGAGAAGTTGAAGCACCTGCCCCTCTCCGGTCCGCTGCGCCAGAAGTGGGAGTACAACAACTTCATGTACGCGATGGCGGGCTTCACGCTGGAGCGGCTGACCGGGCAGACGTGGGAGCAGAACCTGCAGACCCGCGTCCTGGCGCCGCTCGGCATGACGCAAACCCTGACGACGATTCGGGAACTGGGTGCTTCGCCGGATCGGGCGCTGGGCTACCACGCGGACGGCGACAAGCTCGTGCTGGACCCCTACCACGATGTGCCGGCGATGGCGCCGGCGGGCTCGACGCTGAGCTCGTCGGTGCTCGACATGGCGAAGTGGCTGATTTTGCACCTGGGCGACGGCACGGCGGGTGGCAAGCGCGTGGTGGTGAAGTCGACCCTGTCGGAGCTGCACCGGCCGCAGATGATGGTCGGCACGCCGGAAAACGATAAAGATGTCGCGAATGTGGCCTATGCCCTTGGCTGGGGCGTGGATGTCTACCGCGGGCACCGCCGCGTGCACCATTCCGGCGGCATCGACGGGTTCATCACGGAAGTCGCGCTGTTCCCGGATGACGGCATCGGCATCGTCGTCCTGTGCAACGCGGGCGACACCGGCCTGCCGGGCGCGCTGCGCAGCGTGGTGTTCGATCGCCTGCTGGGGCTGACCGGGCGCGACTGGCTGGCGGAGACCAAGCAGCGCCGCGAAAAAGCCAAGTCGGCGCAGCAGGATACGGACGCCGTCTTCGCCCTGCAGCGCGTTGCAGAGGCGGCGCCGTCGCATCCGCTGGAGCGCTTCGTGGGTCGCTACACCGAGCCGGCGTTCGGCACACTGGAGGTCCGTCAGGGCCCAGCCGGGCTCGAACTGCACCTGGGCGGCATGCACCTGGGCCTGCGGCACCATCATTTCGATTCATTTCTGACGACGCGCCTGGCGGGCACGGCCGAGATGTTGGACGTCTCCAACCAGCCGGTGCAGTTCCTGACCAACTTCGAGGGCGACGTCGCGG
This sequence comes from uncultured Myxococcales bacterium, assembly GCA_903917305.1. GTDB lineage: Bacteria > Myxococcota_A > UBA9042 > UBA9042 > UBA9042 > CAIXAA01. Next base: position 14,923 of record CAIXAA010000052.1, read on the forward strand.
GCGTGGAGCTGCCCCTGGAGACCACGGTGCCGGCGATCCGCTTCGTGCGCGCTCCTGACGCACGCCTGAGCGATCCCGTGTTTCTATCGGGACTTGTCGGCACCTACCACATGGACAAGCTCGCGATCCGCGTGTTCGTGGAAGGCCAGCGCCTGCTCGCGGACGTGCCGGGGCAGCGGGTGTACACGCTGCGGCCGGGGCTGGGCACGCGCTTCGCCATCGACGGCGTTCCCGGCGCGACCGTCACCTTCCATCTGCCGTCCGATCCGAAGCTGCCCGTCGAAGCGGTGCTGATTCAGCCGGGTGTAGCGCTCAAGGCGGCGCGCGAGGTCGGACGCTAAAATCGGTGTGTAAGACCTTTCTTATGGTCCGACTCTTGACCTGGGGGCCGGCAAGGAGCAAACAAGCGCGTGGTTCCGGGCCCTCCACCCAACCCTGGGCGGGGGGACTCGGCTTGCACAGATGAGGCGAAAAGTGACTGCGCGTGAGTACATCCTGTCTGTTCTCAGAGAGTTCTCAGAAAACGAAATGACAGCGCTGGACCTGTGGAAGTGGCAGGAAGGGCGCGTCAGCCCAGTCCGCGACAAGAACACGATCTTCAAGACGCTGTATGACCTCGAGGCCAAGCATCAGGTCGAGCGCAACGTCGACGCCGAAGAGCGCGTCATCTATTGGCACATCGCAGGCTGATCCTTCCTGGTTGACCGCCGCGCGGTCGCCATGCGACACCTCCTGTCGCTCGAGCATGCTTTCCTTGCGCATACCCCGTGGTGTCTCGATGCGCGGATGGGGCAACCCCGCACCGATTCCAGCGGACCGCAACAGCGCGCTCAGCGTCCGCGAGGTACCCGCATGGTGACGTTGCTGCACACGGCCGATTGGCACCTGGGGCGTGTGCTGCACGGCGTTCATTTGACGGAAGATCAAGCGCATACGTTGCGCGGCCTCGTCGATCTCGTGCGCGAAGTGCGGCCCGATGCCGTGCTCGTGGCTGGCGACGTTTACGATCGCGCCGTGCCGCCCGCGGATGCCGTGGACCTGCTGGACGAGACGCTCACGCGTCTGGCTGCGGAGTTGCGGGTGCCGGTGGTGCTGATCGCCGGCAACCACGACAGCGCGGAGCGGCTCACTTTTGGCTCGCGGCTGCTGGCGGGCGGCGGCCTGCACGTCTACGGCCACGCGCGGGCGGTCTCGAAGCCCTTGATACTTCGCGATGAAGCCGGCGACATCGAGGTGCACGCGCTGCCGTACCTCGAGCCGCCGCGCGTCGCAGATCTGCTGGGCGATCCGAGCCTGCACGGGGCTGAAGCGGCGACACGGGCCCTGACGCAAGCGATTCGCTCCCAGGCCAAGGCGCGTCGCAAGATCCTGGTGGGTCACGCTTTCGTCACAGGTGGGACGGGCAGCGAGTCCGAACGGCCGCTGTCCGTCGGCGGCGCGGGCACGGTCGACGCCTCGTGCTTCGAAGGCTTTGATTACGTGGCGCTTGGTCACCTGCACCGGCCGCAGGCCATCGGCCAGAGCGCGGTGCACTACGCCGGGTCGCTGCTCAAGTACTCGACCAGCGAGATCGATCACGACAAGTCGGTCCACATCGTGCGCATGGCGGCGTCCGGCGCCTGCGACATCGAGCGCGTGCAACTGCCCGTGCTGCGCAACTTGCGGCGCGTGGAAGGCACGCTGGAGCAATTGCTCAACCAACCGCCGCCGGGTCCGCGCGAGGACTACGTGGTGGCGCGCCTGCTCGATCGCGGCGCAGTGTTCGACGCGATCGGTCGGTTGCGCGCGATCTGGCCGAACATCCTGCACATCGAGAGGCCGGCCTTCGATGTCGACAGCGGCGCGGCAGTGGCGCGCGTCGACCGCCGCCAGATTGGCGAGCGTGAGCTGTTTGCCCAGTTCTTCCAGGACGTCACCGGCGAGCCGCTGAGCGAGCCGCAGGCGGCGGCCCTGGACGCGGAGCTTGGCGCCTGGCAGCGCGCGCAGGCGGAGGCGGGACGATGAG